>JBBROR010000329.1:0-3804 GCA_038229175.1 Acetobacterales bacterium
AAGCGATCAGTTTCGAGCGGCTGTCGCGGCTGATGGGCGAAGTGTTCGGCCTGGCCATCAGCGAAGGTGCCATCGCCAACATCCTGGCACGCGCTGAGAAGCCGTTGCTGGCGGCCTGCGTTCCAATCGCCGCCGCCGTGCGCGTGAGCCTCGTGGTGGGCTCGGACGAGACCACGGCGCGCGTGGGCGCCAAGACCTGGTGGCAATGGGTGCTGCTGAGTTCGACGGCGATCTGCGACGTCATCGCCGATACGCGGGCGGCCGTGATGATAACGGCCTTCCTTGAAGGGGCACGGCAGATGTGCCCGGCGCATCTGTTGCGCGATACGAAGTATGCCATCGAGTCAGATAACACCGCGTTCACGCCGGGGTTTCGCTTGCTGCTGCTGCGGGCCAATGCCGAACGTCGGCGCGGGGCGCAAGCTGTTCCGTGCGATGCGGCGCGATCGGGCTGACCTGTTCCGCTTCGTGATCCGCCGCGACGTGCCGTATACCAACAACGCTTGCGAGCGGGCGCTGCGCCCTTCGGTGATCTTCCGCAAGGTGACCAACGGCTTCCGTGCGCAATGGGGAGCGAAGTTCTATGCCACGGCGGTCAGCGTGATTGCCACAGGGCGACTATATGGACGTTCAGCGCTAAATGCGCTCCGGGCCGCCCTGGCGGGTGCGGACGTTATGCCATCAGGGTGACAAGGCGGGGGGTGAGCAATTACCCTAATTCTCCACACGCCCCAGCAAAAAATAGGACGTGCCGACAGAGAACTCGAGACACCGCTTACGGTGAAGCGGTCTGCTCTCTACTTGCCAGTCATCACGGTCGTGATACACGCGGCAAGAGCCCCAAATGCGTTTTTGGAGCCTTCGAGGGAGTATTCGTAGCTGGTGCCGCCTACCTCCAGAGATATACTATTACCCTCCTCAATAGAGGTGAAAAACGGGCCAACGCCGTTTAGGCTGCCTAGGAGGGTATAAACAGTTGATGCATCCATTCCAACACTCTCAGCTGTGACCTTTTTCTTTAAATCCACTTGATATGTCATCGTGTATTTGCGGTCGACGACGCGTTTTCCTGACGAATCGACGAGCATCATGAAGGCTGTATCGTTGCTGGCAGCGCCGAAGGCGACGCCAGTGTTGTCGCTACCTTCTCGCAGGGCGCTGCAAACCTGGCCGTTGCCTAGTGTTTGGCGCTCGATCTTCCAGCCGCCGACGTCGATAATTTCACCAAGTTTTTGAGCCATGGTAGGGGTTGAGACTGCGCAGATTGTGGCGGCAAGGAGGAAGGCGCGCATGAACAATCCTTGATGTGTAATTGGCAACGGGGATTTTCAGAGTGAGATTGTTACGGCTAATGCTGAGGGCAGTAAATAGGACTTCTGGCTCCTCCACCCGTTAACTCCTCTGCGAGCAGCCTGTCGGAGTTAACGCGACGCGGTGGCGGGCGTTAGGATTGGCGGATCGAGTGAACGCTTCGCAGACCTGACCTTATGAGCAACTTCCGTCTGATCGACCGTGACACGGGGTTCCCAGTGTTGCCGTCGGTCGTCGACTGGCTGATGCAGCGGCATCTGGCGCGGTGTGGGGTGGGCGTGGTTCAGGGTCTGGACGTGCCGGCGATGACCGGCAGCGATCGCGGGTCTGGTAAGGCGCCCTATCACCCGCACTTGCTGCTTGGTTTGATGATCTATGGCGATGCGACCGGGGTGTTTTCCGGCCGTAAGCCGGAGCGGGCGACCTATGGTTTGGTGGCGTTCCGCTTCATCGCCGCCAACGCGCATCCAGACCACGAGAGGAAAGCCGCATCATGCCAGTGGCGAGCGGTGGGTTCGAGCTGTGCTGCACCGCGCAGGCGGTCGTGGCGGTTGGCAGCCTGTTGGTGAGGAACAGTTTTAGCAGCCAACTGGGCGCGGCTGGCTGGCTGCGCGGTGGCACGGGTGCGTAGTTTCCGAACCTGCCGCCGACCGTATCCGGGACCTACATAAAGAATGAGCTCATTTTCGAGTGTCAGGAGACCGTTATGAAATCGACCTGGATCGCAACCGCCGCAAGCCTGCTCCTCTCTACCGCAGCCATCGCACAGACAACCGCAACCCCCGCCCCGACCGCGCCGCGTCCGGCGACCGCCGCTGTATCCGGCACAGTGAGCAGCAAGGCTACGACGGCGACCAGCACCTTCACCACCATTCCATCTGGGCAACAGATGACCTCGAATGTGATTGGCCTGCACGTGCACGACGGCGCCGACAAGGATATCGGAGAGATAAAGGACATTTCCTACGGGCCAGGCGGGGTGCAGGCCTATGTTCTCGGTGTTGGCGGGTTCCTCGAAATGGGCGAGCATTATGTGGCCGTGAGCCCGGCTTCAGTGGCCATCGCCTATGACACGGCCGCCAAGAAATGGAAGGCCACGATGAACGTGACCCCAGAACAGCTGAAGGCAGCCCCCGAGTTCAAATACCCAGCCTAACCCAGGTTCTATCGACCGCCTGCGGCACATGCCTCGGGCGGTCGGCGCTCAGGCCTGCCGCCTCCCAGCGATCCAGGGTTTTGGCAGGTTCAGCAAGGAGTGGCGCATGCGTTTCACCTTTTTAACTGTGATTCTGCTGGCCGGGGTGCCCTTGACAGCCATGGGGCAGCAAGCTGGCCCGGCGCCGCTGCCTGCCCGCCAATCGCCGATCGCACCCATCAAGAACCCGCCGGGCGACATTGCCGATACCCAGACTTTCGTCGACTACCACTCTCCCCTGGGCTTCTCGATCAAAGCGCCGGAAGGCTGGTCGCGCCGGGAGCAGCCAGATGGCGTGGCGTTCACGGACAAGTATGGCAGCGTCACGGTCGATGTGACCGATTCGTCGTCGGCACCCACGGTTGCAACTGCCAAGCAGGCCCAGGCCGCAGCGCTCGAAGCGTTGCCGAACGCCGTCGCGGTTTCGAAAGTCGTCTTGATCTTCCTGCCGAACGGTCCCGCCACGCTGATCGCCTACGCCTCCAACTCGGCGCCCAATGCCGTGACCGGCAAGGCGATCCGGCTTGAGAGCGAGGAGTATCTGTTTTGGGATAACGGCAAGCTTGCCACCCTCACCCTGTCCGCGCCGTTCGGGGCGGACAATTTCGATCAATGGCAGTTGATGGCCAAGAGCTTCCGATGGAAGTGAGCCCCGCCACGAAGGCGAACGTCAGCCAGAGGCCTGTCATCGAGGCGGTCGACCTCTACCGCTTCTTCCACACCGGCGATACCGAGACCCTCGCACTGCGGGGTGCAAGCCTGCACGTGGCACCTGGCGAGTTGGTGGCGCTCGTAGGCCCCTCCGGCAGCGGCAAGTCCACGCTGCTGGCCTGCCTCGCCGGGCTCGACGAGCCAGATGGCGGCCACGTGATGCTCCAGGGCGTGCAACTCACGCGGCGGCCGGAGGCGGAGCGCGCGCGGCGACGCGCCGCCTCGATCGGCATCATGCTGCAGACTGGCAATCTGTTTGAGTCCCTGTCGGTCGCCGACAACATCCGGCTGCAGATGGTTCTCGCGGGCAAGACCGATCCGGCCCGACTGGATCGCTTGCTGGACCAGGTCGGGCTGTCCGCGCGTGGGCGCAGTGTATCCGGGCAGCTCTCCGGCGGCGAGAACGCGCGGGCCGGGCTCGCGATAGCCCTGGCGGCCGCACCCGCGCTGCTGCTGGCCGACGAGCCGACCGGCGAGGTGGATGCCGAAACCGAAGGCCGCATCTTCGACCTGTTGGACCACGAGCGTGCCGGCGGCATGGCGGCACTTATCGCCACGCATAGCCCTGCTCTGGCCGCGCGGGCCAC
>JBBROR010000330.1:0-3804 GCA_038229175.1 Acetobacterales bacterium
ATGGACGAGCCGACCGGCGGGCTGGATGTGAGTGTGCAGGCCCGCTTGCTCGATCTTATTCGCTCGCTGGTGCGCCGCCTGAATATCGCAGCCGTTTTGGTGACGCACGACCTCGCGGTGGCGCGGCTGCTGGCGCATCGCATCATGGTGATGCAGCGCGGCGTGGTGGTGGAGGCGGGTTTGACCGACCAGGTGCTGGACGATCCGCAGCATGCCTACACACAACTTCTTGTCAGTTCGGTGCTGTCGGCATGAGCGTGATGTTGGACGTCGAGAACCTCTCGAAAGACTTTCTGCTGCACCTGCAAGGCGGCGTGCGCATTCCCGTGCTCGACGCCGTCGACCTGAGCGTGTCCGCCGGCGAATGCGTGGCGCTGGCGGGGCCGTCCGGTGCCGGCAAATCCACGCTTCTGCGCAGCCTCTACGCCAACTACCGCGCAGGCAGCGGTGCCATCCGCGTGCGCCACGACGGCGAGATGGTCGACATCACCAAGGCGTCGCCCCGCCGCGTGGTCGAAATCCGCGAACGCACGCTGGGCTATGTCAGCCAGTTCCTGCGCGTGGTGCCGCGCGTTTCGGCCATCGACATCGTGGCAGATTCCGCCCGTGACATGACGACCGAACAGGCGCGCGCCCTGGCCTCGCGCATGCTCACGCGCCTGCACATTCCCGCCCGCCTGCACGCGCTGCCACCGGCCACCTTCTCCGGCGGCGAGCAGCAGCGCATCAACCTCGCGCGCGGCTTCATTGGCAGCCATCCCATCCTGCTACTGGACGAGCCGACCGCAAGCCTGGACAACGCAAACCGCGACATCGTCATCGCCATGATCCTGGAAGCCAAGGCACGAGGTGCCGCCGTTGTCGGCATCTTCCACGACACCCATGTGCGTGATGCCATCGCCGACCGGCTTTATCACGTGTTGCCACTGCAGGACGCCGCATGACCGAGACTATCCTGACCAACGCCGTCCTCGTGCTTCCCACCGAACTGCGCCATGGGACCATCGTTATCCGCGACGGAAAGATCGCTGATCTATCCAGCGAAAAGTCTCACGCAGCCGGCGTCCTCGACATGGATGGCGACTACGTGATGCCAGGCGTGGTGGACGTGCATACCGATAATCTGGAGCGCCAGGTGATGCCACGGGTGAACGCCCGCTGGCCATCGCGCTCGGCCATGCTGAGCCACGACCAGCAGACCGCCGCCGCCGGCGTCACCACCGTGCTGGACGCGCTGTGCCTGGGCGATCTCGGCTTCGATGTCGAGCGCGTGAAAACCTTCCATGACGGTGTGCGCGATCTCGACGCGCTGGCCAATACCGGCCTGCTGAAAAGCCAGCATTTTCTCCATCTGCGCTGCGAGATGCCGGCGCTCGATGTGATGCAGCTGGTCGATCCGGTGGCCGATCATCCGCTGGTGCGCATGGTCAGCTTCATGGACCACTCGCCCGGCGTGGGCCAGTACGCCGACATGGAGAACTACCGCAAGGTTCGGCGTCGCAGCGGCATGACCGACGAGCAGATCGAGGCGCGCATCAGCCGCCTGCTCGACCAACGCGCCAAATACCGCAGGCCACACCGTGACGCCCTTCTGGCCCGCGTGGCGCATCTGGACATCTCGCTTGCCAGCCACGACGACCAGACCGTCGAGAACATCGACGAGAACGTGGCTGACGGCATCATGATCTCTGAATTCCCGGTGCGCATGCAGGCCGCCCAGGCCGCGCGTGCAAAGGGCATGACGGTGATCGCGGGGGCGCCGAACATCGTTCGCGGTGGCTCGCATTCCGGCAATGTCGGCGCGGCCGATCTGGTGCGTGCCGGCACCGTGGATGCGTTTGCATCGGACTACGTGCCGTCGGCGCTGGTGGAGGCCGCGTTCCTTTCGGTGGCGCAGTGCAACATCACGCTTCCCGCGGCCATCGCCATGATCACCGACGCGCCGGCCCGCATGGCCCGCCTGCCCGATCGTGGCCGCATCGAAGCCGGCCTTCGCGCCGATATCCTGCGCGTGCGGGTGTTCGAGGGCCAGCCGGTGGTGCGCCAGGTCTGGCGCGCCGGCGAAAGGGTTGCCTGATGCGTGTTGCCGTTTATTATGCACCGGCCCTGGATGATCCGTTATGGTCGCTGGGTGCGGAATGGCTCGGCCGCGACCCGGAGAGCAACGCTGCGGTGGTGCAGCCGGATATCGCAGGCCTGCCGGAACTGACCGCGGATGCGCGGATGTATGGATTTCACGCCACCCTGAAACCGCCGATGGCGCTGCGCCCCGGCATAAGCTGGGACGCCCTGGTGACGGAGGCGGAAGACCTCGCCGCCGGCATCGCACCGTTCGACCTGCCACGGCTTGAGATCGCCGACCTGCACGGCTTCCTTGCCTTGATCGACGCCTCCCCCAGCGCCGCGCTGCGGGCGCTCGCCGATGCCTGCGTGACCCGCCTCGACCGTTTCCGTGCCATCCCCGGCGAGGCAGAATTGGCCCGGCGCCGAAATTCGACGCTGTCGCCCGCCCAGGAAGCCAATCTGGTCCGCTGGGGGTATCCCTATGTGCTGGACACCTGGTTCTTTCACATGACGCTGACCCGTCGCCTCACCGCCGAGGAACATCTGCTCATCCGTCTCGAAGCGGAAGCGATGTTCAGCCAAACACTGCAGGCCCCCCGCCGCGTGACGGATGTCTGCCTCTACGTGCAATCCGCCCCCGGTGCTGCCTTCGTCCTGGCAGAACGGCTCCCTCTCAAAGGCCAGTAGGTCGGGCCGCGCCCCCGCTAAATAAGCGCGGCAAGCAGGCGGTTCATACCCTCCTCGATCGTGGAATCGTTCATCACCGTTACGTGGGGCACGTGCGCGGGCAGGCCAACCTGTCGGCTCAACCGGCGCGCGATGTCGTCCACACCTTCCCGGCCACGGGCGGCAAGCCGTGTGGCCAACACGTCTGGCGGGGCGGTGACCTCCACCACCTTGACGGCAAAGCGGCTGGCGGCATCGGGCACGATGGCGCGCGAGACGCTGGCCACCACGGTTCGGCCGGCAGCGAGATCAACCAGAATATCAACGCCTATTCCGTAGGCCAGCCCATGTGCCTCCCACCACAGCGCATAGCCGCCAGCGTCTCGTTTGTGCGTGAACTGCGCAGTATCGACGGCGATATGTTGCTCACCGCCCGGCGTTACGGGGCGGGTGATCTCGCGGCGGGCAAAACGGATTCCATCATCGTCGGCCAGCCGTACCCGCACCGCATCGAGCAGCGTGTCCTTGCCGGCCCCCGAGGGCCCCACGACCAGAACCAACATCTCGACCCACCCGCGTTTTGACACCGCATCGCTACAGGCTACCCTGCGGCTTCTGCAAGCTCCGGAGCGTCACATGTTTACCACTCGGCCCGAAATCGCCGCCACGTTCGGCGTCGTCGCCACCACGCATTGGATTGCAAGCGCCGTGGGAATGGCCGTGCTGGAGCGCGGCGGCAACGCGTTCGACGCCGCCGTGGCGGCCGCTTTCACTCTGAACGTGGCCGAGCCGCATTTGAACGGCCCCGGTGGCGACGCGCCGATCATCATCCACGATGCCAAGACCGGACAGCAGCACGTGATCTGCGGCCAGGGCGTGGCGCCGGATGCCGCGACCTGCGAGCGATTCGCTGGGCTGGGTTTGGATCTGGTTCCCGGCACCGGCCTGCTGCCGGCCGTGGTGCCGGGCGCGTTCGACGCCTGGGCCACCATGCTGCGCGACTGGGGCACCTGGGAACTGGCGGACGTGCTGGAATTCGCCATCGGCTATGCGCGCCGCGGCATTCACCTGGTG
>JBBROR010000331.1:0-3778 GCA_038229175.1 Acetobacterales bacterium
GCCAGGATGGCGAAGATCAGATAGAGCGTGCCGATGTCTTTGTGGTTGGTGCTCATCAGCCAACGTTTGACGAAGCCCGGCGCTTGGCCGTGCCCATCTTCATGGTGGTCGTGGTGGGCGTGATCATGCGCATGGTCGGGGGAAGCGGCACTCATCTTGGAACTCCTTCACGCGCCTCGCGGCACGCGAGATATTGGTCAGCGCAGGTTTTGTGCAACAGCGATCGGGGCTGCATTCTCGATAGGGGCGGTCTCAGCCGCGGCGAACTTGGTCTTCGCGTTGGCAAGCCACGCCTGGAATTCGCCTTCCGGCATCGCATTGATCCCGATAGGCATTGCAGAGTGGTTAATACCGCAGACTTGGTTGCATTCGCCGTAATACACGCCCGCCTTGTCGACCCGAAACCACGTCTCGATCGTGCGACCGGGAATGGCGTAGCGCTGCACACCCAGGCTGGGAATGAAGAAGCTGTGGATCACGTCGGCTGAGGTGGTGAGGATGCGAATGTTCTTGCCGACCGGCACCGCCAGTTGGTTGTCCACTTCCAGAAGGCGCTTTTGGCCGGGCTTCAGATCTTCCTCGGCGATCATGCGGCTTGCGAACTCCACCTTGGCGGAGTCGCTGTAGTCGTATTGCCAATACCATTGGTGGCCGACCACTTTGATCGTCATGTCCGCCTCGCGGGTGCGATCCTCGAGATAGACCAGGCGGAAGCTGGGAATGGCGATCACCACCAGGATCAGCACCGGGATCACCGTCCAGGCCACTTCGAGCAGCGTGTTGTGGCTGGTGCGGCTGGGGACGGGGTTGCGCTTGGCGCTGTAGCGAAACGCGACCCAAAGCAGCAGCGCCGCCACGAAAACCGTGATCGCGGTGATGATCACCAGCACCAAAGTGTCAAGCCGGTGGACGGCTTCGGCCACGGGGCTGGCGGCGTCCTGCATGCCCATCTGCCAAGGTTTCGGCGCGTCCGCGGCGGCAGGCACCAATCCGGCGAGGAGCATGATGGGGGTGAAAATCGCAGCGGACAAAAGCCGCTTGAGGTCGTGCATCGCCTGTTCCAATCCGCTTGCCGAAAATCCGGCATCGCCGGGCGCGTCCGCACCCTGCATTGCAGCAATTGGGCTACAGGAGAGGCGTGTCCAGATCAAGCGGCGCGATTTGCGCAAACAATCGCGGGGTGCCTGCTGGATGCAGACAAGCCCCGCGTTTTGCGCGTGGTGTCATATTGTCCGCTCCGCGTGTTGATCTGTGAAGAACAGGTCAACAGCCGCCGGTAGAAGCCTGTGTTTTGCGCGCCGCCGGCCAACCCGGCACGCGATGCCAACGGCTGCGAGCGCTGGTATCAGGCCGCGGCCTCGTCGCGCCGGTCGCGAACTTTCACGTAGGCCAGTTGTGCGTGCTCGGAGCAGTAAGGCTTGTTCGGCGTGGCATCGGAATCACAGAAGCGAAAGCTTTTGGTTCCGGGCTCACCGATCGGCCAGCAGCAGGTAACGGTGCGCGAGCGCGGCGGTGCAACCTGGCGCAGCATCGGTGCCCGCTCCGGCAGACGCGGTGGCGGCTTGGGCGCCACCGGCACAGCAACCATCTCGCGGATTGGGTCGGCCGCCACCAGAGGCGGCAGAGTTGGGCCGGTCATGCGCTTGGGCGCGGCGGCACGGACCGACGCGCCACCCGCGGCATCGCGCCGGATGGGCGATGGGCGGGCCGGAAGATTAAGCCGATGCGCCTTGCCGACGACGGAATTTTTTGAGACCGCCATGCGGCGGCCAATTTCAGCGGTGGAATGTCCTTCGTCCCACAACACCCGAAGTCGGGCGATGGCCTCGTCATTCCAATCCATATCTTGGCCCCCTCCAGCATCCTGCTACCAGATACAGTAGCAGGCACCGAGAGCAGGGCTCAACAAAGACGACACCCCGATTCGCAGAATCTTGTGGACAACTTGCTGATTACCGCAAGATGTGGGGTTCGCTACGGGCAAATGCTAGAAAAGCAGCCCCTTTTTCAGCATGCCGTGGATGCCCTTTTCGCCATTTACCGTCTGCGTCACGCGGAAATCCACCGCGAGCGAGCAGAACTGATACGCCTCCTCCCGCGAGAGATTCGAGCGCATGCAGATGAAGGCGATCATCTGCCGAAGCGCCTGGCGCATGGCCACGTCCAGATCCTCGTTCATGCCCATGCTGATATAGTGCGTGGCGGTCTCGCCGCGTGGATAGGACAGCACCGGCGTGCTGCCCTTCGTTTTGTGCAGCGTGAGCGTGAAGGTGCCGTTGAGGCAGATTTCCAGCGCGTTGATGCAGACCTCGCCGTCGCCCTGCACACCGTGGCCGTCGCCGGCCGAAAACATGGCGCCCGGCGCGTGGACCGGCAGGAACAGGGTGGCGCCCTCGCCCAGTTCCTTGTTGTCGAGATTGCCGCCATGTTCGCGCGGCTGGATGGTGGAGATGGTGCCAAAGCCAGGACGCGGTGCCACGCCCATGACGCCGAAGAACGGCGACAGCGGCAGTTCCAGCCCGTAGGGCATGCGGCCGATCCGGCGTTCCCTGTCGACGGTGATATGGGTCAGGAAGCGTTCGGTGAAGTCGTCCGGCAAGGTGCCCGCGAGCGGGCGGAACCCGCAAAAGCCCCAGTCCGCGCCGAATTCGATTTTTTCAATTTTCACTTCCAGCATGTCGCCGGGCATCGCATCTTCGACAGCCACCGGGCCGGTGATGATGTGGCCGCCGGCGCGTGGCAGGTTGGACGCATGGATCGCCGTCAGCGCCGCGGGCACCTTCAGCCCCGAACCGGCCGGCGGCAGCGTGTCCGGCCCGCCTGAGACGCATTCCAGCACCACGGTCTCGCCGGACTTGATCGTGACCACGGGCGGATAGGCGGCATCGAACGTGCCCCAGCGGCAGGTCTCGGGCGTGGCGGCGACGTGATGCAGGGTCATGCGGGTGCTCCGTTGGCGGCCCATTGTTTCGTGCATGCCGCGTCGCAGCAAGCCCCGACGGCAGCCTATCGCAGGATCCTTTGCGGAGGAGCGCGCTTTTCCCAGCCGCGGCGTTCGAGTTCGGGCGTGTCGGACACCTCGCTGGGAGCACCCAGGCAAAAATAGCCGATGAAGATCCAGTCCTGCGGCACATCGAGCGCGCGCACCACCGATGCTGGATCGAGGATAGAGACCCATCCCAGGCCCAGGCCTTCGGCGCGGGCGGCGAGCCACAGGGTATGCACGGCCATCACGGCGGAATAGGCGATTGTTTCGGGCATTGTGGCGCGGCCGAGCCCCCTGCCCTGCGCCGGATCCGGCTCGGCGAACACGGCCAGATGGCAGGGCGCCTCGTCCAGCCCCGCCAATTTGAGGCGCGCATAAATCCCCGCATCCGCATCACGCGCGGCCAACGCAGCCGCATTGCACGCGGCAAAGCTCTCGCGCACCGCGGCGCGGCGGGCGGGATCGGTCACAATCACAAAGCGCCATGGCTGGCTGAGCCCCACCGACGGCGCGAGGTCGGCCAGGTCGAGCAGGCGGCCCAGCATGTCCGGGGCGACGGGATCGGGGCGGAATCCCCGGACATCGCGGCGCCAGCGGAACAGGTCGCTGAGCTGGTCCTGAAAGCTCCGGTCGAACGCTGGTATGGCGACATAGCGCGCATCGACAGGGGGCGTGCCGGGTTCAGAGATGGAATTCTGCCGTCACGCGGGTGAAATCACCGACGCTGCGGTGGCGCTCGGACGCCACGGTGCCGTCTTCCGGCCGCACCAGCTGGCAGGTGCGCAGGCCCGC
>JBBROR010000332.1:0-3763 GCA_038229175.1 Acetobacterales bacterium
TACACGGCGCTTGACGGCGGCCACGACAGCCTCCGGCGTGATGCCGAAATGCTTGTAGACGTCTTCGAACGGGCCGGACGCGCCGAACGTGCTCATGCCGATGAACGTGCCATCGGGGCCAAGCCAACGCTCCCAGCCGAAACCGGACGCGGCCTCGATGCCCACGCGCGGCACGCCGCCCAACACGCTGGTGCGATACGCCTCGTCCTGCTGCTCGAACAGTTCCCAGCACGGCAGTGACACCACGGCGACGGGAATGCCGTCGGCCGCCAGCGCTTCACGTGCGGACATTGCGATCTGCACCTCGCTGCCGGTGGCGATCAACGTGGCCTGGCGCGGGCCATCGGCTTCGGCCAGCACGTAGCCGCCGCGCGCGCTGCGGTTCTCGCCCGTGTCGGTGCGGTATTCCGCCAGGGCCTGGCGCGACAGCGCGAGAAGACTCGGGCCATCAGCCCGACGCATTGCCAGTTCCCAGCACTCGGCGGTTTCCATGGTGTCGCCGGGGCGGAACATGAACACGCCCGGCATGGCGCGGATGCTGGCCAACTGTTCCACCGGCTGGTGGGTCGGGCCGTCCTCGCCGAGGCCGATGCTGTCATGCGTCATCACGTGGATGACGCGGATGCGCATGATGGCCGCCATGCGGATGGCCGGTCGCATATAGTCGGAAAACACGAAGAACGTCCCGCCGTAGGGGATCACGCCGCCATGCACGGCCATGCCGTTCATCGCGGCGGCCATGCCGTGTTCGCGGATGCCGTAATGAATATAGCGGCCGCCGAAATTGCCCGGCGTGATAGTGCCCATGCCCTTGACGAAGGTGAGCACCGAGCCGGTGAGGTCGGCCGAGCCGCCGATCATTTCGGGCACCGCCGGCACCAGCGCGTCCAGCGCCTTCTGGCTGGCGGCGCGCGACGCCAGCTTGGGCTTCTTCTCAGCGATATCGGCGCGCAGCGTGGCAATCGCCTCGTGGAAGTTTTCTGGCAGCTTGCCGGCCATCGCACGCTCGAATTCGGCGCGCATCGGGTGGTGCGCCAGCCGCTTCAACCACGCGCGACGCGCCGGTGCCCCGCGGGAGCCTGCCGCGAGCCATTGCTCGGACAGGCTTTCCGGCACTTCGAACGGGGCCTCGTTCCAGCCCATGGCGGACTTGGCGCCCTGCGCCTCGTCTGGCCCCAGGGCCGCGCCATGCACGCCCGCGGTGCCGGCCTTGGTGGGCGCCGCGAAGCCGATGATGGTTTTACACGCAATCAGGGTCGGGCGCGACGAGCGCATGGAGGATTGGATGGCGGCTGCGATCTCCACGGGGTCATGGCCATCGACAGCCTTCGTGGCCCAGCCGCACGCCGCAAACCGCTTCAACTGATCTTCGCTGGTCGACAGCGATGTGGCGCCGTCGATGCTGATGGAATTGTTGTCCCACAGCACCACCAGCTTTGCCAGCTTCAGATGCCCGGCAAGGCTGATGGCCTCCTGGCTGATACCCTCCATCAGGTCGCCGTCGCCACAGGTCACCCAGGTGCGGTGATCCACGAGCGAGCGGCCAAAGCGGGCGGCCAGCACGCGCTCGGCGATCGCCATGCCCACGGCACTTGCCAGCCCCTGGCCGAGCGGCCCGGTGGTGATCTCGATTCCAGGGTGGTGGCCATATTCGGGATGCCCGGCGCAGGGCGACCCGACCTGCCGGAAACTCTTGATGTCGTCGATGGTCATGCCGGCGAACCCGGTCAGGTGCAGCAGCGCATACAGCAGCATCGAGCCATGTCCGCCGGACAGCACAAAGCGGTCCCGGTCCGGCCAATGCGGATCGGCGGCGTCGAACTTGTGAAACCGGGTCCACAGCGCGGTGGCCACGTCCGCCATGCCCATCGGCATACCGGGATGGCCGGACTTGGCCTTCTCCACCGCGTCGATCGCCAGCGCGCGGATGGCGTCCGCCATGCGGCGTTCGAGGGTTACGGGGCGGGCGAGAATAACGGCCTGGGCTGCCAGAGCCGGATTGTCGCCGCTGATTTCTGCAATCGACGCCATGGCTGCCTCCTCAAGATCAGGATGCGTTTGGGTTCTCACCCAAAGGCATCAACATGATCGCCTGTCCAACAAGGCCTTCTCCTATAAGCACCCCGCCGGGGCTGCAAGTCCTGGCGTCCACCCGAGGGTGGCGGCAGCGATGCAGGCGTGCGACATGCAGCGCCAATTATGGAGGGCCGGAGCATGGGATCGCGGATCGTCTACGAGGCCCTGCGCCTTCTCGTGCCGCATGATGTGCCCGGTGTGGCCAAGCGCCGCATCGGCGGCATCGGGGATGGCGGCTATGTGCTGCTGGACGCGATCAACCCCGAGCAGGTGGTGATGAGCTTCGGCATCGGCCCCTCCGTCACCTTCGATTTCGAGCTGGCCGAAGAAGGCCATCGTATTCTGATGTTCGACCACACGATCGCAGCACTGCCCGGTGAGCACCCGCATTTCACCTGGTTTCGCCAAGGGGTGTGCGCCGTGTCGGCAGCAGGCGAGGCGCTGTTCTCGCTTCAGGACCACATGGCCAAACTGCCCAGCGACGCCGTGAATCCCATCCTGAAAATGGATGTGGAAGGGGCGGAGTGGGATACTCTGGCCGCCACGCCGCGCGCGTGCCTGGCCCGTTTCGCGCAGATCACGCTGGAATTTCATCACCTGCTCGATCTCGATCAGCCAGACTTCAACGCGCGCGTGCAGGCAACCCTCCAGGCGCTTGCGCTCGATTTCGTGCCCGTCCATGTCCACGGCAACAATTTCGGCACCATCGGCCAGACCGGAGGCTTCGCCATGGTCGAGACGCTGGAGGTCACCTACGCCCGCCGCGACCTGTTCGAGACGGTGGCTTCGACCACGATCTACCCCACCGGATACGACACGCCGAATTTCGACGAGCGGCCGGACATCCAGCTTTGGTTCTTCCCGTTTCTGCCTGGCAGCGCCCGCCTGGAACTTGCCTAGATCAGCGGTTCCTGCAACCTTTGGCCATGGCACACGCTCATAGTTCCGCCCCCGCGATCCTGTCCCACAGCCAGCTCGATACCGATGCGGTGAACCAGGCGCGGGTGGATCTCGCCGCCTGTTTCCGCATGGCCCACAAGCTCGGCATGCACGAGGGCATCTGTAACCATTTCTCCGCCATGGTCCCGGGCAGCGACGAACTGTTCCTGGTCAACCCCTATGGCTGGGCGTTCGCCGAAATCACCGCCTCGCGCCTTCTGGTCTGTGATTTCAACGGCCACGTCGTCGCCGGTGACGGCGTGCCGGAAGCCACAGCGTTTTTCATCCACGCGCGTGTCCACCTCAACAAGCCGAAGGCCCGTGTGGCGCTGCACACCCACATGCCCAACGCCACGGCGCTGGCCATGCTCGAAGGCCCACCCTTGGTCTGGGCCGGGCAGACCTCCCTCAAATTCCATGGCCGCCTCATTGTGGACGACCACTACAACGGCTTGGCGTTGGACGACCAGGAGGGCGACCGCATCGCAGCCTCCATGGGGGACGCCGAGATCGTGTTCATGCGCAACCATGGCGTGATGGTGGTCGGCCCCGACATCGCCACCGCCTGGGACGATCTGTATTACCTCGAGCGCGCCTGCGAGGTGCAGCGCCTCGCCCAGTCCACCGGCCGCAAGCTGATGGAAGTGGCGCCCGAGGTGATCGAACACACCGCCGCCCAGATGCGTCTGGGCGACGGACAGAGCGCCCGGCTGCATCTCGAGAGCGTCAAGCGTATCCTGGATCGCGA
>JBBROR010000333.1:0-3761 GCA_038229175.1 Acetobacterales bacterium
CGAAACTCGACACCCCACAAGAAGTGCCGAACATACATTCAAGCATGTGTCAGTATATCTAGAAGATATGCCAACAACGCATCCAATGCTTCGAGTTCGTCAGGTCACAAAACCCAATCAACACAAAACACCAAAACCACAGCCCCCACCGTTACCAGCAAAAACCGTTGCGGAGCGCCGCCAACGTATCCCTTCCATTCCATATGCAATTTTCAAAGAACAAACCGTTACTTGAAGCGCCGTCCGAAAACCTGGAGCCGCCCAACGTCGGGAGGCGGTTTCTACTCAGGGATGAGAGCCGTGTCAACGCAGGTGGGCAAACTTTTTGAGCGGCTGATGTTCGATGAAAAGCCCCAGAAAACTGCTCATTTTGATGCGTTTGAAGATGCCCGCTGGCTCCTGATGGGGTAGACTTGAAGAAGATTGGGAGGCATGCGCAAAACGCATACCAACCCGACTTCCCCAAGATTCAGGCTGCTTCAGCCAATTTCCCGTTGATCGTAAGCCCAGCCTGATCGGCGGAAACCTCAATCACCTCGCCGTCTTTCACCGCGCCCTCCAGAATCAGCCCCGCCAGCGGGTTCTGCAGGCTACGCTGGATCACCCGCTTCAGGGGTCGTGCGCCGTAAACGGGGTCGTAGCCCTCCGCCGCCAGCCAATCGAGCGCCCGATCGTCGAGTTGTAACCCGATTTTTCGGCTCTCCAGCATCGCCCGCAGCCGGGCCAGCTGGATGGTGACAATCGCGGCCATGTCGGACCGTTGCAGCCGGCGGAACAACACGATTTCATCGAGTCGGTTCAGGAACTCAGGGCGGAAATGCGTCCGTACCAATTCCATCACGCCCTTATAGGCCAGCGAAAGATCCGCACCGTCCGGCTGGGCTGCCAGGATGTCGGCACCGAGATTGCTGGTGAGCACGATGATGGTGTTGCGGAAATCGACCGTCCGCCCCTGCCCGTCCGTCAGGCGCCCGTCATCCAGCACCTGCAACAGCACATTGAAAACGTCCTCGTGTGCCTTCTCCACCTCGTCGAACAGGATTACCTGGTAAGGACGCCGGCGTACTGCCTCGGTCAGCATTCCACCTTCATCGTAGCCGACATAGCCTGGCGGTGCGCCTATTAGGCGGGAAACTGCGTGCTTTTCCATAAATTCGCTCATGTCGATGCGCACCAAGGCTTTGTCGTCATCGAACAGGAATTCGGCCAGAGCCTTGGTAAGCTCGGTTTTACCTACGCCAGTGGGGCCGAGAAACAGGAAGCTGCCGATGGGGCGGTTGGGGTCCTGCAATCCCGCGCGGGCGCGCCTGACCGCGTTGGAAACGTGGCGCAGAGCGTCTTCCTGGCCGACGACGCGAGCGCGCAGCGCATCTTCCATGCGTAAAAGCTTGGCGCGTTCGCCTTCCAGCATCCGTTCCATCGGCACGCCGGTCCAGCGTGATACGATGGCGGCGATGCCTTCTTCGGTGACGGCTTCGTTCACCAGTTGGCCGCTGTTCTGTGCGGCCTGCAGCTTGCGCTCCAGATCCGGGATGACACCATAGAGCAGTTCGGACGCCTTTTGCAGATTGCCAGCGCGCTGCGCGATTTCCACCTCGCCGCGGGCGTGGTCGAGCTGTTCCTTGAGCTTCTGGCCCTCGGCGAGCTTGTCCTTTTCCGCGCGCCAGGAAGCCGTCATGGCGTCTGATTTCTCCTCGATTCCCGCCAGTTCGTGTTCAAGTTTGGCCAGACGATCCTTCGACGCTGCGTCCTCTTCCCGTTTCAGGGCCTCACGTTCGATCTTGAGCTGCAAGGCGCGGCGATCCAGCTCGTCCAACGCTTCGGGCTTGCTGTCGACCTGCATTCGAAGGCGAGATGCCGCCTCGTCCATCAGGTCGATCGCCTTGTCAGGCAGAAAGCGATCGGAGATGTAGCGGTTGGACAGCGTAGCGGCGGCGACCAGGGCAGCATCGGTGATGCGGACGCCGTGGTGGAGTTCGTATTTCTCTTTAATGCCACGCAGGATCGAGATCGTGTCCTCCACGCTCGGTTCGCCCACGAACACAGGCTGGAAGCGGCGCGCGAGGGCAGCATCTTTTTCAACGTGTTTGCGATATTCGTCGAGCGTAGTTGCACCGACGCAGTGCAACGCGCCGCGGGCGAGTTCTGGCTTGATGAGGTTTGATGCGTCCATGGCGCCGTCGGCCTTGCCAGCACCAACCAAGGTGTGCATCTCGTCGATGAAGAGAATGACCTGGCCCTCGGCGGCTTCGATTTCCGCGAGTACCGCCTTCAGGCGCTCCTCGAATTCGCCACGATATTTAGCGCCGGCGACCATGGCACCGAGGTCTAACGCCAGCAGGCGCTTACCTTTCAGCGCCTCTGGCACGTCGCCGCGGATGATTCGCAGTGCCAAGCCTTCGACAATAGCGGTTTTACCGACACCGGGCTCGCCGATCAGCACTGGGTTGTTCTTGGTGCGGCGCGCCAGAACCTGGATGGTACGACGAATCTCCTCGTCTCGGCCGATCACCGGATCGAGCTTGCCTTGGCGTGCAAGCTCGGTGACGTCGCGAGCGTATTTCTTTAAAGCCTCGAAGTTGGCTTCGGCATTCTGGCTGGTGACTTTACGACCTTTGCGGATGTCGGCCATGGCCTTTTCCAGCGATTGCGCGGTGGCGCCGCACCCGCGGAGGACGCGTGCGGCCGGGCTGTCGCTGGCGGCGAGTGCGATGAGCACCCGGTCTTGGGCCACGTATTCGTCGCCATCCCGCAGCGCCGCCTGCTGGGCATGGTCGAGAATACGCACCAGCGCGGGCGTGATCTGCGGCTGCCCGGCCCCACCGCCCTGAACTTTTGGGATTTTGCCCAGTTCCAGTGCGAGTGCGGTGCGGGCGGTTTTGTCGTCTCCGCCAGCGGCGCGGATCAGGCCAGCCGCGGCGCCTTCGTCATCGTCGAGCAGGGCCTTGAGCAGATGCTCGGGGGTCAACTGCTGGTGAAAATCGCGAATGGCAATGGTTTGTGCGGCCTGCAAAAAGCCTTTTGCACGGTCTGTGAATTTTTCGATGTCCATAGTTCTCTGTCCCTTTGGAGGCGACTGGATCGACGCGCCCCTTGAAGGCGACACGCCAACATTCTGGGAAGCAGTTGGGAGTTCCTTCCTGCGACCTCAAGGTGGATCTTAACGTTGCCTGATCATCTTGGTTGCCTGCCGGATCAGATGGCGGCATCTAATAAGGCAGCCATTCAGCCTTTGCCGAGGAACGACCTATGCGGATCGAGAACCTGTATCGCTACCCCGTGAAAGGTCTCAGCGCCGAGGCACTTGAGATGATCGATGTGGCAGACGGAGGGGCGCTGCCATGGGACCGGGCCTTCGCGCTGGCACAGGGCGATGCACCGTTCGATGCGCAGGCGCCGGTATGGATCAGGAAGACGAACTTCATGTGCCTGATGGCCAACGCCGAGATCGCGGCATTGAAGGCGCATTTCGATCCGAAATCATCGATGCTTACGCTGCGGGCGCCGGATGGCACCGAACTTACCGCCAATCCATTGCGAACGGATGGCCGGCTGCGGATTGCGGCCTGGCTGACCGTGTTTCTTGGGTCATCAACACGCGGCACCCCAGTGTTTCATCATGTGCCCGGCTTCGTGTTCGGGGACCAGAAGACGCCCGTTGTAAGTTTGATAAATCTTGCCAGCCTGGCCGATCTTGAAGCGAAGGTGGCGGCCAAGCGGCACCGGCTGCGATTTCGCGCCAACATTTATTTCAGTGGGGC
>JBBROR010000334.1:0-3757 GCA_038229175.1 Acetobacterales bacterium
CAGGCTCTGCACGCGACCTGCGCAGCTTTGCCTTCGGGCGATCACGCTGCCGCAGAGGCCGTGCGCGTTCGGCAGAGTGCATTGACGAAGCCGGCGGGCAGCCTTGGGCGCCTGGAAGAGATTTGCGCCTGGCTGGCGACATGGCAACGGCGGGAGATGCCGCGCCTGGACCGGATCGGCGTTTTGATCTTTGCGGGAAATCACGGCGTGGTGGCGCAAGGTGTGTCGCCGTTTCCACCAGAGGTGACGGCCCAGATGGTGGGTAATTTTGCCAATTGTGGTGCTGCCATCAACCAGATTGCCAGTGTGGCGGGGGCAGCTTTGCGGGTGGTGCCGCTGGGGTTGGATACGCCGACCGCGGATTTCACCATGGGCCCGGCCATGACGGAGCGGCAGTTTCTGGATGCCGTTGCCGTTGGGTTCGATGCGGTGGACCCAAAAACCGATCTGCTGTGCCTGGGCGAAATGGGCATCGGCAATACCACCGCCGCCGCGGCGCTGGCCGCCGCCTTGTTCGGCAGCGGCGGGGCAGCGTGGGCCGGGCGTGGCACGGGGGTGGACGATGCTGGTCTGGCCCGGAAAATCGCCGCGATCGATGCAGGGCTCGCGTTGCATGCAACCGGGGACGCTTTGGAGGCGGCGCGGCGGCTGGGCGGCTATGAGCTGGCCGCCATTCTGGGCGCTGCCATTGCCGCCCGGACGCATGGCATACCGGTGATGCTGGACGGGTTCGTCTGCACCGCTGCCGCTGCTCCGCTGGCGTTATTGGCGACTGGTGGGCTGGATCATGCGATGATCGCGCATCTGTCGGCCGAGGCTGGGCACCGTGCGCTGGCGGCGGCGCTGGGCAAGCGGCCATTGCTGGATCTGGACATGCGTCTGGGCGAGGCGTCGGGCGCCGGGGTGGCCGCGTTGGTTCTGCGGGCGGCTGTGGCGTGTCATTCGGGGATGGCGACGTTTGCTGAAGCCGCCGTGTCTGGCCGCGTGTGAGCGAGCGGGTTCGCCAGTTTGCCGCGGCCACCGGGCTGCTGACGCGGTTGCCAATATGGCGGCTGGTGCCTCAGAGTCCGGCCAACTTTGCCGCCAGCGTCTGGGCCTATCCGATTGTGGGCGCTGTGGTCGGCGGTATCGGCGCGATCTTATATGCGGTGTGCTGGTGGCTGGGGCTGCCGCCTGTGCTGTCGGCGATCTGGACCTTGGCCGGCATGCTGCTGACCACCGGGGCGCTGCATGAGGACGGGCTGGCGGATACCGCTGACGGTCTTGGGGGCGGCGGCACTGTGGAGCGCAAGCTGGCCATCATGCGCGACAGCCGGATTGGAAGTTTTGCCGCCCTGGCCTTGATCGCTGCCATGACCGCGCGGGGAGCCGCAATCACGTTGATCGCCACGCCGGTGACGGTTGCTGCCACGCTTGTCGTTGCCGGAAGCTTGTCGCGGGCTGCGATGCTCGTGGTGCTGCTGGCCTGCCCGCCGGCGCGGCGTGATGGGATGGCGGCGGGGCTTGGCGGGGTTCCACGTCTTGAGGTGGCCTTTGGGCTTGGCGTGGCAGCGGGGTTGGCAATTCTGCTGTTGCCGGCTTCATCCACGCTGACCGCGGTTGTCCTGGCCGGCGGGATTGGCGCGGGGGCTGCCGCGTTGGGGAGATGGCAAATCGGCGGGCACACCGGCGATCTATTGGGCGCCACGGCGGTGGTTGTGGAATGCGCGGTGCTCAGCCTGCTGGCACGGTGATGATTTCGACCCCGCCGATCGGCATCGACGGGGCCATCAGATTAACCGGTGCGCCCAACAGCAAGGGGCGTAGCAGCTTCAGCGGGCCGCCATGGGCGACCACGACGCAGGACTGGCCGCGTGCCACGATGTCGCGGTGGAAGGCTGAGATGCGCGCCATCAGTTCGGCGCCGCTCTCGCCGCCGGGGGCTGCAAACGCGAGGGGGTTGGCGGCCCAGAGATCCAGCGCGTTGCGGGGCACGTCGTTCCAGGGCAGGCCTTCCCAGGCGCCAAAATCCATCTCCTGCAGGCGGGCGTCGTGGTGGAGGGGGGCCGCATGCGCCTGGGCGAGCGCGCGTGCCATCGCCTGGCAGCGCAGCGCCGGGCTTGACCATATGCAGGCGGGTGCGAAGGATCGGAGCACGTGGACTGCTGCCTCGATCTGCGCTGGTGCGTCTTTGTGCAACGCGAGGTCGAGACGGCCGTAGCAGATGCCTGGCGGCACCTCCGGTCGGGGATGGCGCACCAGGGCCACGCTGATCTCGCAATTCACGTCTCGTTTACCTTCCGCGGCTATATCGGGCATATTCGACCAAAATTGGGAGAGCATCCATGCCGCGGCAGGAAGAGATGACGAAGTCCTCGCTGGTGCACGACGTGGCCGCGCTGGCGGCGCCTGCCCTGCCCGATATTGGCACCGCGGCCCGTTTTACCGAGGCGTTGCTGCATCATGCCGCGGCCACCGCGTTGACGCGGCGCGGTGCGGCGGAACTGGCGCAGACGGTGCGGGACATGTGGCGGTTTGCGGCAACGCGGATGCCAGGCAAGGCCAAGATGCGCCTGACCGACGATCGGCGGGCTATCCAGGTTGTCAATGACGATATGCGGTTTCTGGTGGATAGCATTAGTTCTGCATTGGCCAGCCTGGGGTTGGCGCTTGATCTTGTGCTTCATCCGGTGATGCCGGTACTGCGTGACGCTGCGGGCCGTCTTTTGCAGTTTGGCACGGTGGATGGCGGGGCCCACGAGTCGATGATGCACCTGGTTCTGGATGAGCCGCTGCCGGAGGAGCGGGTGGAGGCGGTGCTGGCGCGGTTGGGCGCTGTGCTGGCTGAGATCCGAGCCGCCGTTCAGGATTGGCCGGCGATGCGGGCGCAGGCGGCGGGGTTGTGTGCAGTTCTACGCGCGGCGCCGGATGTGGTGCAGCAGGCTGGGGCGGGGGAGGATGCGGATTTCCTGGCTTGGCTTGATTTGGATAATTTTCTGTTCCTGGGCACGCGGCCTTACTCGCTGTCGGGTGCCGAGTTGGCTGTTGTGCCGGGCCAGGGGCTGGGGTTGTTGCGGGATGACGGGTTTCTGGTGTTTGACGGGCTGCGGGCGCTGACGCGGAGTTCGGCTGATGTGCAGGCGTTTTTGCGTGGGCCGCAGCCGGTGATGGTGTCGAAATCCAATCGGCGGTCACCTATTCATCGGCCGGTGCTGATGGATACGATTATCGTAAAGTTGTTTGACGCGGATGGGGCCGTGACGGGGCTACGGTTGTTGTTGGGGCTTTTTACGCTCGATTCCGCACATCGGCTGCCGCATGAGGTGCCTTTGCTGCGGCAGAAGATTGCGGCGGTGCAGGCGCGGTCGGGCTTTGCTGCGAACAGCCGGGATGCGCGGGCTTTGCAGCATATCCTGGATACTTTTCCGCGCGATGAGCTGTTTCAGATCGATGCGGACCAGTTGTTCGATACCGCCATCGGCGTGCTGCATCTGGAGCAGCGGCCGGCTTTGGAATTGTTTGTGCTGCGTGATCCGTTTGCGCGGTTTTTGACGTGTTTGGTTTATCTGCCGCGGGATCGGTTCAATGCGGAGGTGGCGCGGCGGATTGGCGCTATTTTGGCGGCCGATTTTGCTGGGCAGATCAGCATTGAAACGACGCAGTTCACCAGCACGGCGCTGGTTCGGCTGCATTACGTGATCACCACGCCCGCGGGGCCGGCGGAGGTGGATGTGGCGGATATCCGGCGCAAGCTGGTCGAGGCGTTGCGGACGTGGTC
>JBBROR010000335.1:0-3719 GCA_038229175.1 Acetobacterales bacterium
ACAAGGGCAAAATCCTGGAACACAAAGGTGAGCGGGTTCAGGCAATCGGCGGCGGGCGTGCCTTGCAGGAGCACCTGGCCGCGCAACGGCTGCACGAGACCGCCGAGAATGCCGAGCAATGTCGACTTGCCACAGCCGGACGGCCCCACAATCACTGTCACCTCGCCGGCCGCGACCTCAAAATCCAGTCCGTCCAACACAGCAAGATCGCCGAACGCATGATGCACGCCGGCCACCCGCAAGCCGACGCCGCGTTGGTCCACGCCGCGTTGGCCGCTCATTTCGTGGGAAGAAACCGTGTGTCGATGATGGCGTCGGCGTCGATGTCGCCCTTCACCATGTTCTGCTCGGTGAACCACGCCAACTGCGCCTTGATATCCGCCACGTCCAGCGCCGCACCCTCATCGTACCACCCCACGCCCTCGCGGATCTTGGACGCGCCATCGGGATCGGAGGCAAAAATGAACGTGCGGATGCTGGCAACCGCCGCCTCGGTCAAAGCCGGTGGCGCATCGCGGGCCAGCAACGCCACGCGATAATCACCCACCGCGGTCCGATACGCTCCACAAAAAGCCCGCAAATCGGCCTCACGCGTGGCTATCATCTTGTTCGTCGTGAACAGGGCGGTGATCTGATACGGCACCCAGTCCCCAGCCCAGCCGATGATCTTCACATCGCCGCTGGCAGCCAGGGGCTTGGCCATGGACGCGATCGCCATCGTTGCATCCACCTGGCCGGTGCGCACGGCGGCCACCATGTTGCCGATCTGCTGCAAGGGCCGCAGCGTCACCGTCTTGATGTCGAACCCGGCACGCTCGGCGATCCGACCAATCATGTAGTGAAACGACGAGCCATACTGGGTGATGCCAAAGCTATGCCCCGGCAGCTTGTCGACGGACGTCAGCCCCGCCGCATAGGCCTCCTTCGAGACCATGATGGCCGTCAGGTTGAACCCCTTCTGCTCGTGCAGCGCGCCACCGATCACCTTCAATGCGCCCCGCCCGGCCAGCGAGAAGAATCCACCCGTCAGCGCCGTCACGCCAACATCGATATCGCCGGACACCGCGGCGGCCGCAATCGGCTGGGCAGCTTCGAAGAAAACAAACTCCACCGGCGTGCCGGATGCCGCGAACAGCCCCCGCGCCTGTGCCAGATAAAACGGCGCAGGCGACAGCGTACGCAGCAGGCCAAGACGGATCTTCTCGCCCGCACGCGCAGGACGTGCTGCTGCACAAGCCAGGCCGGCCACCAATGCCGTTCGTCGTGTGACGTTCATGCCGACGCTCCTGTTTGCGCCGATATCACGCTATCGCCCTGGGAACACAAGGGCGTAAAATCATGATGCGTTTGGGTTGCTTCACCCAACCGCATGAACATGATCGATAAAACAAAGGCGAGAGAGTGATGATTTTGATTCTACTGAAAATCATCAAGCTCTAGCGGCGCTTGCCCCATGCAAGCTGCGCTGCCGCACCCACGCAGACGATGCCGAGCATGCTCGGCAACATCCACGACGGGCGCAACAAGATCGGCACGGCGATGTGGCCCCACAGCCATTGGCTGACGCCGGTGCGTTCGGCCTTGTCCAATGCCAGCAGCATCGTCTGATCAATCGACATGATCAGCTGCCCCAGGCTCACAAACGGGCGCAGCAAGGTGGCCATGGCGAAGGCCCCCACCAGGGACAACGCACCGATGGCCGCCATGATCTTCGCCGCAACGTTGCGGCCGTCGGTCCGATGCGCGGTTCTCACACGAACAGCTTCTCTTTGGTTTTGTCCGAATACATCGAGGCCACGAATTCACCATAGCCATTCCAGATCTGCGTCGGCACCCGCGCATCGCTGCCCAGCAGCGTCTCGCTCGCCTGGCTCCAGCGCGGATGCGGCACGGCCGGATTCACGTTTGCCCAGAAGCCATACTCGCTGTCCTGCAACGCCTCCCAGAACGACACCGGCCGCTTGTCGGTAAATTCGATCTTCACGATCGACTTGGCCGATTTGAAGCCATATTTCCAAGGAAGTGTCAGCCGCAACGGCGCGCCGTTCTGCGGCGGCAGGGTCTTGCCATACATGCCCACCGACACGAAGCTTAGTTCATTGGCCGCCTCCTCCATCGTCAGCCCTTCGGTGTAAGGCCACGGATAGAAGCGCTGCCCCAGGCCCGGCATGGTTTTGGGATCGGCCAGCGTGGTGAACACCACATATTTTGCCGAAGCCTGTGGCTCGGCCATCGCCAGCAGCTTGGACAGCGGGAAGCCAACCCACGGCACCGTCATCGCCCAGGTCTCGACACAGCGGTGGCGATAGGTGCGCTCCTCCAACGAGACCTGCTTCATGATGTCCTCAAAGCCGATCTTCTGCGGCTTGGCGACCATGCCGGTGAACTCGACCGCCCACGGGTCGGACACCAGTGCCTGTGCGGCGCCAGAGACGGACTTGGACAGGCCGAACTCGTAGTAATTGTTGTAGGTTGTCACCTGCAGCTCCGGCGACAGCGCCCGTCCGGGAACGTACTTGGTGTTCGCCACCGATGTCAGCGGATGCAGCGGCTTGGCCGGAGCGGCCGGCGTGCTGCCGAACAGGCGCGAGAACTGGGCGTGCGCCGTCCCGGACAGGGCGATCGTGCCCAAGGCCGCCGCACCCGCCATGGCCGATCGCCGACCCACAACCAGATGCTCCGGCGTTGCCATCCGCTCAGGGAGTTCCCAGCCACGCTTGCTTCGGATCAACATCACCACATTCCTTCGTTCACTGGGCATGACACAGATCAAACGGCCCAACCGACGCATCGTCTTACAGGTGGCCCGAAAAAACCCCGCGGCAAGCGCCTGGGGCAATCCTGTCACACGCTTGGAGGAGCCGTCCGGGATTGATTTGCATCCGTCCCTGAGAAACAGTCCAGTGCGTTCGCTGTTACACGCTTCGCCCACAAAAAGGCATCCAAATGCATCTGTCCCGTTTTCCCCGTGTCAAGCTGTGTCACGCTCCCACCCCGCTTGAGAAGATGGGCAACCTGTCCAAACTTTTGGGCGGGCCCACGCTATGGATCAAGCGGGACGACTGCACCGGCATCGCCACCGGCGGCAACAAAGTCAGAAAGCTGGAATTCCTGATGGGTGAGGCGCTGGCCCAGGGTGCCACGCATATCGTCACCCAGGGCGCCGTGCAGTCCAACCATGTTCGCCAAACCGCCGCGGTCGCCGCCAAACTCGGCCTTAAATGCACCGCCGTGCTGGAGCACCGCGTCCAAACCAACGACCCCGACTATCTGCAGGGCGGCAACGTGCTGTTCGACCATCTGATGGGCATCACCATCGAATACCGGCCCAGCGGCACCGACATGCAGGCGGCAATCGAGGAGGTCGGCGCCAGGATCACGGAGCACGGCGAGACCGTCTACCTCATCCCAGGCGGCGGATCCAACCCGGTGGGCGCGCTTGGTTACGCCTCCGTGGCTTTGGAACTGCTCAACCAGGCCAACGACATGAACCTGAACATCGATCGCATCGTGCATGCCACCGGCAGCGCAGGCACGCAGGCCGGCCTAGTCGCGGGCCTTGTGGCGCTGAACGCCGGCATCCCAGTTCTGGGCATCGGCGTACGGCTGCCGAAGGATCGCCAGGAAGCCAACGTCCACAAGCTGGCCGAAGCCACCTCCAAGCTGATGGGCGGGCCGCCCATCCCGCGCGAAGCGGTCGAGGCGAACTGCGATTACGT
>JBBROR010000336.1:0-3689 GCA_038229175.1 Acetobacterales bacterium
ATCACGGAGCATGGTGTGGCGCCACCGTTTTTTCGGCTCAAGTTGTGGCAGCTCCAATCCGATATCATTCGCGAGACCTGCGAGGCCGTGGGCATCAACTTCCTCGCGGTTCCGTCCGCAGGGATGGACGCCGACGGTTTCGTGCATCCGGATGGGTGGCATGGCGATCCCACGCATGCCAACTACTGGTATGGCCGTCTGGTGCTAGAACAGATGTTTGCCATTGCCTCCACCCCGCCGAAGACCGGCCTGTCATGAGCGCACATCCTTATCGCAGCCTACCTGATCAAGCTTTTTGGCGCCGTTCGGTGGCTGAACCAGTACCAGGGGAAGTCGACCCTGTTATAATGGCTGCATTCATGCTGACCCAAAACATGCGGATCGCTACCGCGGGAAGTTGCTTTGCACAGCATATTGCCCGGCATCTTCGGAAATCTGGCTTTAACTTTCTCGTTACTGAAACAGCGCACCCGATCGCCATGCCCCAACTAGCCGAGGAGTACGGGTATGGCCTGTACACGGCTCGGTATGGCAATATCTATACGTCACGCCAGTTGGTTCAACTTTTCGACCGCGCCTACGGGCATTTCGTGCCAGACACCGAGTTCTGGCACGACAAGGACGGCCGTATCGTGGATCCGTTCCGTCCGCAGATTCAGCCTGGCGGTTTTCAGACCGTCGGCGAACTGCGCGCCGATCGCCAGCATCATTTTGCGTGCGTTCGCGCCGCGTTTGAGACGCTGGACGTGTTTGTCTTCACCCTGGGCCTCACGGAATGCTGGACCGCGCGCAGCGATGGGTCCGCCTATCCGCTTTGCCCCGGTGTTGCCGGTGGCAATTTCGATGCGGCGCGGCACGCATTCGTCAATCTCAGCGCATCTGACGTCACGTCTGATTTGGTGGCCTTCGCGCTGCGGCTGCGCACGGTGAACCCGAATGCCCGCATCCTGCTGACGGTGTCGCCAGTTCCGTTGATCGCCACCGTTACCGCTGAGCATGTGCTCGTGGCAACCACCTATTCCAAATCGGTGCTACGTGTGGCTGCCGCCGAGGCTGAAGCGGCTGTGTCTGAGATCACCTATTTCCCGTCTTACGAGATCATTACAGGCAACTTCAACCGTGGCGCCTATTTCGCCGAGGATTGCCGATCGGTGACGGAGGAAGGTGTGTCGCACGTCATGCGCGTATTCATGCGCCACTTCACGACACCCGACGCCGGAGTTGCAGCGCCGCCCCGATCGGGGCCAGCCATTGACGCACACACGGCCGCCATGGCGCAGATCGTGCGGGTGGTCTGCGACGAAGAGGCGTTGGACCGGGGGGCATAACGATCGACGAAATTGGTACAGGAGTGATCACGCCACAGTCATCCCGGGCGAGCTTACGCTGATTGGGCGTCATGAGGCGGGCGTGATGCGAATAGCGCGAACGAAAAGGCCGAGCTTCCGGAAGTCTTGCGAACCTTTATCGAACTGCCTGGGTGCGCGCGGACTGTGGATCTGAAGGCTTATATCAATCCAGCCACTGCCTTTAAACGACGAAGCCGGGACTGTGAGAGTGAACGTATCGGGCTCATTGGTTGAAAACGTGCTTTGCCCCATTTTTATGCCGTTTATGGTTATCGACATGTCCACTGGTCGGCTTCCAGCCGGATTGTAGCCGTTGGCTTCAATCGAGAGAATAACGTCGCGGTCCATATGTTCGAGCCGAACTCGAACATGCGCATCAGGCCCTTCGGTCCATCGGCCGCCGGGCTGGGTGACCGACCACCCGCGCCCTAGATAAGGGGCTTCTGGCCCACCAAACGCAATCACACTTCCACCTTTCAAAATTGGAGGAATTATCGGCTCGATGGTCGGACACATATAGAGTGGGGTTGGTAGCCAGCACGGAAAGCCAAGCGTCAGAACCTGAGTGGCGTGCACTACGGGTGTTGTGGCATCAAGGGTTACTGTCGAGCGGACAGTGAACTGGGCTTGACCCCGCGGCAGCTCTCGCAGTGTTATGAGCATTAGCCCGCCCGGCCTTGGAAACGCTCGGAAATCGCCATAATAGCCAAACTCGCGCCCCCCGATCGCCAGCCGATGAGGACCAAAATAAATATCCCCCCATTCGCCGACAGCCGGGATTAACAGCGCACTCGACAACGCGGCAAAACCGGCAGGGAACGCAGCCGTCTTGCCGTCTGCGTTCACGTTGCTGGGTGTCGCCTTGTCCAAGACAATAAGTTCGGCGCGCCATGGCAATGCGATGCCCAGAAAAAGTACGGCTGTACTGACCAACACAAGACGGCGTCCGTAAGCAAATATTACAGAGTGAAGAAATAGAATACCGTATAAAGCAACAAAAGGCATGATCCACTTAAAATAATGATAGTTTCTGAATCTAAAAAGTCCATCTGGATGCAGGTCTCGGTAAGCAAGATACAGAAAGATATGTAAGGTCATTGCCAGAATGACGGTCGCATGGGCTATTTGGTCACGGCGTGCGGATGGGGTTAGTAGAAGGGCCGCTGCGCCAGCAAACCCTGCCGCCATCCAGGGAAAGACCTCGATCATGCCCTGCCCGTCGCTGAAGAGCGGGCGTGGGTCCAAGAACAGCGTGACCCACCGCATCGGAATCATACGCCATTCAAAACCAATCATGCTCGATCCTGCCAGATAGGCATTCTGGTGCAATCCATTGACCAGGACATAGACCGTCGCAACGGATGCGAGGGCGAATCCGGCGCCGGCGCTGCCACAGACCAGCGCAGTGAAAAATGCCCTACTCCCCGGCGTACGGCGGAAGCTGGCCAAGCCCATGCACGACGCGCAGGCTGCCATTAACGGAATGACGTCGGTCGGCCGAAACGCTGCGACGGCACCTGCAGCAAGGCCAGCCCAGAAGGCAAAAACGGCCCGCCTTGGCGTTTCGATAAAACGAATTGCGGCCAGCAGGCAGGCATAGGTCAGCGGGGTGGCACCCGACGTTGTCCAGGGCACAACCCAGCTGTCTAGAACCAAGGGCGAAAAGCATGTGACGGACGTGAACACCAGGGCGCCCAGAAGGCGTGCGTGTGGGATCTGCCGACCAAGGCGGCCTGCGATTGCAGTAAACAACAATAAAGACGCCAACAGGCAGGTGAGATTAACGAAGGCAAAAGCATGCACCGATGCCAAGCCTACGAAGGGTGCACCGAGCATGGAATACCCCGGTAGATAAAAATGCTGCGCTGGGTCTAGATCCAAACGCGACCAGGCTAGTGTGGCTGACCAGTAACGTTCCTGATCGAACCATCCCCACCAGCCGATATCGCCCCCGATATGTGGATGCTGGGGATGCCGGCGATAGGCGAGCAGGAACTGGAGTGCTGCAATCGCCATCAGGGTGAGCAGGCCTGCGATATCGATCAGGTGACGACGGCGTGGGGCGGTTTCTTGAAGCATGGGAAAGGGCCAATCGAAGGAGGTGCGTTACGAGGTGCCACGCGAAGGACGTTCTGAATTTGATTATGATCGATCGGCTGGCGGCAGAAACGGCTCGCGACGCATATGGCGTCGGATCACCGGCAGGATGGTGAGGCCGGACAGGCCCAGCAACGGGAGTAGGATATGTGGCTGCAGCACGATGCCCAGGCCCGGCGGGGTGTCGCTGGCGAGCACGCTGTCGAGGCCGCTGCCGATGCTGGTGAAGACGATGGTAGCGGG
>JBBROR010000337.1:0-3676 GCA_038229175.1 Acetobacterales bacterium
CGAAGTTGCGGGCGTTGGGGCCGGGGTGGCAGGGCAAGGCGGCGGAGGCGTTGCGGCAGTTGGTGGAGCCCACGTAGGCGGGCCGTTTGCGGGTTTGACTTGACTCCGGCCGGCTGGGGGTTATCTGTGCGGCTTCTGTCATCCGGCCGGCGCCTTGTGCGCGGGCACGTCGTGCCAATTCGGTGCGCAAACGTTCCGGTTCGCCCCCAGGTGAGCCGCGCAAGGATACTTTCTTACTCATGGCATCAGCAGCCGCAGCCTACGTAAACGATCATATGGGTGGCGAGGATTTCGCCTCCCTGCTCGACGAGACCCTTGGCCGGGATACTGGCTTTGACGGGTCTGTTGTTACCGGTGTTGTCATCCGGCTCACCGAAGAATTCGCCATCGTCGATGTCGGGCTGAAGTCCGAAGGGCGTGTGGCGCTGAAGGAATTTGGCCCGCCGGGTGCAGCGACCGAGGTGAAGCCGGGCGATCATATCGAGCTTTATGTTGAGCGTTATGAAGACCGTGACGGCTCGATCGTGCTGTCGCGTGAGAAGGCGCGCCGGGAAGAGGCCTGGACCAATCTGGAGAAGGCCTTTGAGGCGCAGTTGCGCGTCAATGGCACGATCTATGGTCGCGTGAAGGGTGGCTTCACGGTTGACCTCGGCGGCGCTGTGGCATTCCTGCCGGGTTCGCAGGTAGATATTCGTCCGGTGCGCGATGTGGGCCCGCTGATGGGCACGCCGCAGCCTTTCCAGATTTTGAAGATGGACCGTGCGCGCGGCAACATCGTGGTGTCGCGCCGCGCCGTGCTGGAAGAGACCCGTGCGGAGCAGCGCAGCGAGCTGATCCAGGGCCTCAAGGAAGGCATGATCCTGGACGGCGTGGTGAAGAACATCACCGATTACGGCGCGTTCGTGGACCTTGGCGGCGTCGACGGCCTGCTGCACGTGACGGATATCGCCTGGCGCCGGATCAACCATCCTTCGGAAGCCTTGCAGATCGGCATGCCCGTCAAGGTGCAGGTGATCCGCTTCAATTCCGAGACGCAGCGTATCAGCCTGGGCATGAAGCAGCTCGAGGCTGATCCTTGGGAGGGTGTGACCGCGAAGTATCCGCCTGGTGCGAAGTATTCGGGTCGCGTGACCAATATCACTGACTACGGCGCCTTCGTGGAGCTGGAGCCAGGGGTTGAGGGTCTTGTGCATGTGTCCGAGATGTCGTGGACGAAGAAGAACGTCCATCCGGGCAAGATCGTCGCCACCAGCCAGGAGGTCGAGGTTCTTGTGCTCGACGTCGACAGCTCGAAGCGTCGGATCTCGTTGGGCCTGAAGCAGGTTCAGCAGAACCCTTGGGAAGAGTTCGTCGAGGCGCATCCGGTCGGCAGCGTTGTGGAAGGCGAAATCCGCAATATCACCGAATTTGGCCTGTTCATCGGTATCGGCGCCGACATCGACGGCATGGTTCACATGTCCGACCTGTCGTGGGACGAGGCCGGCGAGCTGGCGATGGCGAAGTTCGACAAGGGCAACATCATCAAGGCGAAGGTGCTCGACGTTGACGTGGAGAAGGAGCGCATCTCGCTTGGCGTCAAGCAGCTGCATGACGACCCGGCCGCCAGCGTTCTGGATCGCGTCCACAAGGGCGACATCGTTACCTGCGTGGTGACCGCGGTGCAGACCAACGGCATCGAAGTGAAGGTTGACGACGTTCTGACCGGGTTCATTCGTCGCGCCGAGCTTTCGCGTGACAAGGGCGAGCAGCGTCCGGATCGCTTCTCGGTTGGCGAGAAGGTCGATGCCCGTATCGTGGCGGTGGATCGCGCTTCGCGTAAGTTGTCCTTGACCATCAAGGGCAAGGAGATCGAGGAGGATAAGATCGCGATCGCCGAGTTCGGGACATCCGACAGCGGCGCTTCGCTGGGCGACATCCTGGGGGCTGCGATCCGTCGTCGCAACCAGCAGGACAGCTGAACGATCTTTCGGTCCTGACCTGGATGTCGATTGAGACGGATCTGCTGATCGACAGGCGGCGCCTGAAGCGCCGCCTGTTGTTTTGGCGGGTGATGGCGGTTACGGCCGTGATTGTCTGCATATTTCTCGTGATTGGCCCGGCGCGTCCGCGAAACCACGTGGCACGGCTGGCGGTTTTGGGCGAAATCAGCGACACCACGCGTGCGGTGGACGTCCTGCGTGCGATGGAGAAGGACGACACCGCCAAGGCGTTGATCGTGTCGATCTCCAGCCCTGGCGGTGGAGTGCAGCCTTCGGCGGCGTTGCATGACGCCATTGCCAGGGTGGCGGCGAAGAAGCCGGTTGTGGCGGTGATGGGGTCTGTTGCGGCGTCCGGCGGGTTCATGATCGCCATGCCGGCCCGGCGGGTGTTCGCCAGCGCCAGCACCCTGACCGGTTCGATCGGCGTGATTGTGCAGCTTCCTGAATTTTCCGGGCTGATGGCCAAGATTGGCGTGACCGCGGAGACGCTGACCTCTGGGCCGTTGAAGGATCAGCCGAATCCGGCTCATCCGTTGAGTGATGCCGGGCGGGTGTATCTGCAGGCGCTGGTGGCCGATATGTATGACCAGTTCGTAACGATCGTGGCCGATGGACGGCATATGGACAAGGCACGCGTGCGCGAGCTGGCGGATGGCCGGGCCTATACCGGGCGCCAGGCGCTGGCGCTTGGGTTGGTTGATCAGCTCGGCGATGCCGGCGATGCAATGGACTGGCTGACCGCCAATGCCGGCGTGGCCACGGGGCTTCCGATCCGCGAACTGCGCACCACCAGCCGTGTTGAGGCGATGGTTGCGGAAAGTATTGGACCGCTGCTGGAAAAATCTGTGAAAACCTATCTGTATCAAGGGGTTGCTCTTGACGGTGCGAAAGCGGTCTGGCAGCCTTAATGAAGGCTGGACAAGGGGCGTCGGGGCGTGACGAAATCGGAACTGATCGCGGAACTGTCGGCGGCCAACCCGCATCTTCTGGCACGAGACGTCGAAACCATCGTTGCAACCATCTTCAATGAGATCAGCGCGGCGCTCTCGCGGGGCGAGCGTGTGGAGTTGCGTGGCTTCGGCGCATTTACCATCAAGAAGCGCGATGCGCGGACCGGCCGCAACCCGCGCACCGGTGAGGCCGTTCCTGTTGACGAAAAGGTCGTGCCGTTCTTCAAGGCAGGCAAGGAACTGCGTGAGCGGGTGAACCGGGGCAAGCCGTCTGCGGTCGCCTGATTGCGCCACGGAGGATAACACTCATGATCCGCGCCTTGATTTTCGCGCCGTTGCTTTTCATCCTCGTGTTGTTTGCACTGTCGAACCCCGAGCCCGTGCACCTGCGCATGTGGCCGACCGATCTTACCATCGATATTCCGCTGTCCATCACCGTGTTGCTGGCAATGGCCGTGGCCTTTGTGCTGGGGGCGCTGCTGCTGTGGCTGTCTGCCGTGGGGGCGAGGCTGCGTGCGCGGCGCGCCGAGCATGCGGTGCGGATGCTGGAGGCGCAGGTGGCGGAGTTGAAGGCGCGAATCGGCAAGATGAGTGCGGCCCCGATGCCAGCGGGTTCCACCGGCGACGGTGCGATCAGCGCTGGCGGGATGACGGCCCTGCCGCCGCCCTTGTAGTGGTGGCGGTATGACCGGCCTGATCGTGGCGCTTGATACCACCGATCCGCAGCAGGCGCTGGCCTGGGCGCGC
>JBBROR010000338.1:0-3671 GCA_038229175.1 Acetobacterales bacterium
CATCCCAGATCGCGTCCTGCAGCTCGCTCTTGCGCACCATCGTCAGGAGGTAAAGCCGCATCCCGAGGCGGATCGTGGGTAAGGTCGCGACATGCTCGAGCTGCTTGAGCATCACCCGGATTTCGGATGGCGATAGTGACCGGTCTCTTGGAGTGAACGTAGCGATCGAAGATGGGCCGACATCGTCGGCCGGATTGGCGACTTTCTCGCCATGCAGGATTGCGAATCCATAGATCTGCTTGAGAATGTCCCGCACATGGATGGCCGTCGCCGGCGCACCGCGGTCGACGATAACGGCGCAATGCGCCCGCAGATCGTTCGGCGTGATCTCGGTCAGGAGCCGATTGCGCCATGTCGGAAGAAGTTCGCGTTCAAAAATCGAGCGACGCATCGCGCGGGTGCTGTCAGCCATAGGTGCTGCAGTGAGCCACTTTTCTCCGAACTCACCGAAGCTTTTGGCCTCCTTCAGGCGCCGCTTTTCGCGTTGTTTTTCAATCGCCGGAGAGATGCCTTCACCAATGGCCCGTTTGGCGTCCATGCACTTCTCCCGCGCTCGGGCGAGAGACAAGTCGGCGGGACCATATTTGCCAAGGTGCACGGTTTCCCGACGCCCGTTCAGCCGATAATCCAATCGAAACGAGAGACCGCCGGTAGGCGTAACGTGAACGTACATCCCATCCCGGTCAGCCACCTTGTATGGCTTATCCCTTGATTTCAGAGCCTTGAGGGCAACATCCGTCAACATTCCTCGCCTCCTCCCAAAAATACCGTCATGGTATTTTGAAGGGCTTAATCTCTGGAAACGTATTTATTTCCAATGACTTGGACGAATAAGAATACCGTCACTAGCCCTTATGACCCTGACGGTACTTTCAAAATTCGAGTTGGGCAATAGTCTGAGCACCGTCAGCCAGCACGTCAGAGCCGAACTCTGCACCCCGATTGCTGTCGATAGGTGTCGTTCATATTTCTATTTATTATCAGTGTGTTATGTCGTATCCTGGCGTAGCATCGGATACGCTCGGACGGGCAAAAATCATTCCCACTCGATCGTGCCCGGCGGCTTGCTTGTAATATCGTAGGTCACCCGATTGATCCCCGGTACCTCATTCACAATCCGGCCCGAAACCCGTGACAGGAATGCCATGTCAAACGGATAGATATCGGCCGTCATGCCATCCGTGCTGGTCACGGCGCGCAGCGCGCAGGCCATATCGTAGGTTCGCCCGTCACCCATCACCCCCACGGTCCGGACCGGGAGCAACACCACAAAGGCCTGCCAGATCGCGTCGTAAAGGCCCGCATTGCGGATTTCTTCGAGATAGATCGTATCGGCCCGGCGCAAGATCGCCAGCTTCTCGCGCGTGATTGCGCCGGGGATGCGGATGGCAAGCCCAGGGCCGGGAAACGGATGGCGGCCCACGATGCTCTCGGGAATATCCAGCTCGCGGCCAAGCCTTCTCACCTCGTCCTTGAACAACTCGCGCAACGGCTCCACCAGTTGCATCCGCATCCGCGCCGGCAGGCCGCCCACATTGTGGTGAGACTTGATGGTCACACTCGGCCCACCGGTGAAGCTTACAGATTCGATGACGTCCGGATACAGCGTACCCTGCGCCAGAAAATCGGCACCGCCGATGCGGGCGGCCTCCTGCTCGAATACCTCGATGAACAAGCCACCGATCGTCTTGCGCTTGATCTCAGGGTCCGTCACGCCGTCCAGCGCATTGATGAACATATCCGACGCATCGCGATGGATCAGCTTGATGTTGAACCGGTCACGGAAGGTGGTCAGCACCTCCTGCGCCTCGCCCTCGCGCAGCAGGCCATGATCGACGAAGATGCAGGTCAGCTGGTCGCCAATCGCCTCATGGATCAGCACCGCCGCCACGGAAGAATCAACGCCGCCGGACAGCCCGCAGATCACATGCCCATCGCCCACCTGGACGCGGATGCGAGCGATCTGGGCGTCACGAAAGCCGCCCATCGACCAATCGGCGCTGCAGCCCGCCACGTCATGGGTAAAATTGCGCAACAGCTGGGCGCCATGCGGGGTGTGCACCACCTCGGGATGGAACTGCACGCCATAGAACCGGCGGCTGTCATCGGCGATGGCGGCGAACGGCGCCCCCTCGCTGACGGCCACGGCCCGAAAGCCAGGCGGCAGCGCGGTCACACGGTCGCCATGGCTCATCCACACCTGCTCGCGCGCGCCTTTCTCCCAAACACCACGAAACAGCGCACAGGGCTCCACCACATCCACAAAGGCGCGGCCGAATTCGCGGTGCCCGGAGCCTTCGACCATGCCGTCGAGCTGAAGGCACATCGTCTGCTGGCCATAGCAGATGCCCAGCACCGGCACGCCCTCCTCGAACACTTCCATCGGCGCCCGCGGGCTTTCATCCTCCAACACGCTGGCAGGCCCGCCCGACAGAATGATTCCGCGCGGCGAGAAGGCGCGAATGCGGGCAGCGTCCGCGTTGTAAGGCCAGATCTCGCAATAAACCCCGCTCTCACGCACACGTCGCGCGATAAGCTGCGTCACCTGGCTGCCGAAATCGAGAATTAGGATACGGTCACTAGCCAGCCCGGGGGCGGCAGCTTCGATGTTGGCGGCGTGGGTCATGTGGATGGCACCCTGTCTATCCTGCGAACTGGCAGCGTGCGCGCTCTTGCAGCACGGACGGCGCTGCGCCGCAAGCGCCGGCAAGGCATTCCTGCCCTCGCGCACCAACGGCGATACGTCAGTCCGATTGGACCCGACGGCACGTGACCTCGAAAACGGCTGCGAAGTCTGATCGGGTCAGCAAACGAAGGCATGCAGGCACGAAACCCTGCAGATCAGGATCGGCCCCGGCTTCCAGCATGAGCACGTAATCGAAACCGCCAAGCGCATCGAGCCCCTCGGTCGGATGAGCGACAAAGGCCGCGTGCGAAGGCCCCCTCTCCTGTTGCCTGGCAAGGCGCGCATAGGCCGGGCGCAACGCGATCGGTTGCTGCGCAGGATTGGCGAACAGCACCGGCCAGAACGCCCCGCGCTCGATCAGCACCAGGGCTGCCATGTGAAACTCGGCCCGCAGCGTATTTGACAGGCGGCGGCTGCGTGGTCCGGCAGCCCAATAGGAAGGCGCCTCCTGCGGCGCCACATTGACGACATACACGCGCGATCCTGGTGCGATGGGGGCGATCGCCGTGCGCAGCCCTGCGAGATCGGCCCGGTGGTCCCACCAGGCCAGCGTCACCACGCCCGCCCGCACCACGAACAGCAACGCCACCCCCACGCACACCACGCGGCGCAGCATCTTCTGTCCCGGCTGGAAATCGAACGCGGCAAACGCCATAAGCCCAACCATCACGGCCACACGCGTATCCGTGAAGCTGGCGCTTTTAAGGTCGAACGGCACCACCGCATACAGCGCGATCAGCCCCGGGACGGCGAACCGCGCCCGCGGTGCGACAGTCACACGCCGCGTGGCAAGGCCAAGCCCGATGCCACCAAAGATCGCAACCGTCGTCACGATATCCAAAGTCCAGTTGTAGTTCAGGAACACGGCGGCAAACTGCTCCAGTTTCAGCCGCCAGGGCATGAATTCGATCGCTGTCGGCAGATCGCGCAGATCGGTCATGAGAGACAGCAGCAGCGGCACGGCCACCGCAGGCAGGAGTGCCAA
>JBBROR010000339.1:0-3649 GCA_038229175.1 Acetobacterales bacterium
AGGCCTTCGATGCGATGTCCTGGGAACGCAGGCCCGATGGATTTGGTTTCCCCCGACCGCCTGAAATAACGCCTTGTGCATCGAGCCAAGAAGACGTGCGCTTGGATCGAAACGAACAGTGCAACGCTGGAACCTTCAGCGGATTAACGCATTGTAACTGCTTCGAGAGGGTGACGTTGCAGCCCATATGCGCTCTCTTCAGAACGGTATTTGAGAGGTGTCAGGCAATGGCGGCGGCCAACCGGATGAACAAGCTCTCTGAACTCGACCGCATCGTGAACGATCCGAATGTGCTGCTCGACCCCGCCCGTGTTTGGGAGTTGCTGGACGAACTGTCCGGCACCCCTGCGCACCCGCCTTTGTCGCCGGTTCAGACCGGGGCTGCAAATCCCGCAAGCATGGCATAGCCTCGCACGACCGCTTCCAGCGTCGGCCGATCGGAGACCTGTTCGATCGTCGCAAAGCCATCCGGGGCACGCCCTGCCACCAGATCGATCACCCGCTCAGGTCCGCCATTGCGGTTGGACAACACAATGTCCGTCGTGGCAGCAAGCCGCTCGGCCTCATACGCCGCCAGCGCATCGGGTACCGCCAGCCGCGCCAGCGCATCCGCCATCGCGCGCGCATCCAGAATGGCCTGGGATGCGCCGTTCGAGCCCACCGGAAACATCGGATGCGCGGCATCACCCAAAAGGGTCACCCGGCCCTGGGTCCACCACGGCAGCGGATCCCGATCGCACATCGGATATTCAAAGATGTCCCCGGTGGTCTCTATCATCCGCGCCACATCAACGCCCGGCAGCGAGATCCGCGCGGAAAGATGGCTGAACGCGTCGCGCCCCGCGCGACGGGACCAACTTTCCCGCCCCGGCGGCGGCCGCGTGCCATCGCCCGTGCAAGCATAGATCACCCAATTGGTGAGGCGGCTTCCGGGCGAGGCACCCGGGGCAATCGGATACAGCACCAGCTTCGCCGTCGCATCGCCAGCGATCACCATGGCGTCCCCACCATCGAAGGCCGGCCAGTCCACCGCACCGCGCCACATCTGGATGCCGTTCCACCTGATGCCGCCGTCATCGGGGTGAAGATGGGCCCGCAGCCAGGAATGAATGCCGCAAGCCCCCACCAACGCATCCCCGCGCGTTTCCACAAGGCTCCCATCCGTGCGCATCCACTGGGCCATCACGCCATTCTCATCCTGCGAGAAACCAGCCAGCCGCCGGCCGCACACAACGCGATGCGCCCCCAGCCGAAGCACCGCCTCGTTCCACAGCAACGCATGCAGCCGGCCACGATGGATCGAGAATTGCGGCACCTCATGCCCGGCGAACAGCCCCCGCGCATCCTCCCAGATCACCTGTCCCATATGATTCATATAGGTCAGCTTGCGGGTCCTGATGCCCACCGCGTCCAACTGCCCCAGCAGGCCCAGCTCCGCCAATTCACGGATGCAATGCGGCAGGATGTTGATGCCCACGCCCAGCGGACGCACCTGCGCCGCTGCCTCGAACACCGTGCAGTCGATGCCGCGCGCCTCCAGCATCAGCGCCAACGCCAGGCCACCGATGCCGCCCCCGGCAATCAGGATGCGCAATGCCGTCAGTGGCCAGACGACGGTGGCGGCGACGATGGCGGCGGCAGGAAGTTCACATCGTGAAGGGCCGCCAGCCGCACCACCTCGGCCGGATCGGCCACGTTGTGGATCTGGCTGAACAATTCGAACAGCCGCAACGCCGGAGACACCCAGAACAACGCCCGCACCGGCGTGTCCGACTTGTTGAAGATGCCGTGCGCGATGCCGCGCGGCAGCCGGATCAGGTCACCGGTTGCGGCATGCTCGGTCTGCCCGTCCACCCACAGCTCGAACCGGCCGTCCAACACCTTGACGAACTCATCCTGCGCGGGATGCACATGCGGCGGCACGAAGGTGCCGGGCGGGAACAAGGTGTCGAACGCGAACGAGGCCTCGCACCACTGCACCGGCTGATAGGTCTGGCCCAGAATGTTCCACACGATACCCCGCTCGCTGTCACCCGCCCGCATCACGCCGGCCGTCATCTGTGGAATATCCATCGGTCTCTCCGTTGCGCTGGGTGATCATGACACGCCGATCCCAGCGGCGTAACCGCCAGCCAATTCAGGGCCTGGCGCGACCCAGATCGATTAAAAAAGGCGCGATCGCAGGCCGGGCCGGCACGATTCCATTTTGCGCATACCAATCCGCGATCCGCTCCACCTGGGATGCCGCAAGCGGCCCCACCGCACCCACCGGCGGGGTATTGTTGGCGCCCAGCCGGGCCGCCAGCGAAGCCGAAAGCCCCATCTCCCTGGCCCAGATGGCGCCGGCCTCGGCCATATTGGCGCGTGCCCAGACGTTCTCCCGCTCCAGCACCGCCAGCACCTGGTCGATCACCGGCCGGTTGGCCGCCAGGTAGGCGCCGGACACGAAATACGCCACCGCGTTCTCAGACCCGCTTTGCGCGCCATCGGCCAGCACCCGCGCCGTGCCCGTCTCCAGCGCGATCGACAGGAACGGGTCCCAGATCGCCCAGGCATCCACGGCGCCCGAGGAAAACGCCGCATTGGCGTCAACCGGCCCCAGATAAACCCGCTTCACCCGATCAAGCGGGATACCGGCCTGGGTCAACGCGCGCACCAGGATATATTCGCCGGTGCCCCCCCGATTGACCGCAACCGACCGCCCCACCAGATCAGCCACCGTTCCGATCGGCGATGCGGCGGACACCACAATCGCCTCTGCCGCCGGCGACATCCGCTGATACCCGAACATCACCAGGTCCACGCCCGCGGCACGCGACGTGATGAAAGACGTGGAACTACCCACCGTCATATCCACCGCCCCTGCATTCAGCGCCTCCACCGCCGGCGCCGCGGCGGCGAACGGTCCGGCCCACTCCACCTTCACGCCAAGGCCCAGAAGCGTGCGCTCGAGGCTGCCATGCGCCTTGGCGATGGCCAGGTCGTTGGGCGCCTTCAAATACGCGATCCGCAGAACTTTCGCCGGCTCCGCCCAAGCCACGCCGAAGCCCGCAGCCAACGCCGAACCACCTGCCAGTGCTGCCAGCGACCGGCGACGCATGAGGTTGCCTGATATGGCCATTGCCAAATTCCCAAAAACCCAGGGGTGGGTGATGCCACAGCCGCGCGGGTTGACCAACGCCACAATGCTGCGGACGGTGCCCTTCCTTTGGCGGATGCCCCGATGCCCCCCGACCTGCTGTCCCAAGATATGCTGTCCCCCGCCGCCTTGAAGGCGACCCTTGACCTGATCCGCGCCCGCGCGCCGCTGGTGCACAACCTCACCAGCGCGGTCGTAGCCAACTTCACCGCCAACGCGCTGCTCGCCATCGGCGCCTCGCCGGCCATGGTGGAAGGCGAGGAGGAATCACCCATCTTCTCGGCGGTGGCCGATGCGCTGGTCATCAACCTGGGCTCCATGACCCTGGCGCAGGGCGACATCATGCGCCGCACCGCGCATGCGGCCGTGGCGGCCGGCACCCCCTTCGTGCTCGACCCGGTCGCCGCCGGCGCCATCGCGTCGCGCACCGCCTTTGCACTCGAAATCTGCGCCATCGGCGCGGCCGCCATCCGCGGCAACGCGTCCGAGATCCTGGGCCTTGCCGGCCTG
>JBBROR010000340.1:0-3641 GCA_038229175.1 Acetobacterales bacterium
TGGTCGATGCGGGCGGAGTAGGAGGCCAGGTAGCCGCCGCCGTGGACGGCGATGAGTTTGAGGTTGGGGTGGCGTTCGAGGACGCCGTCGAAGATGAGGTAGTGCAGCGCGAGCGTGGTCTCCAGCGGGTTGCCGATGATGTTGCTGAAGTAGAAACGCTCGAGGCGGCGGCCTTCGGTGAAGCCCAACGGGTGCATCAGGACGACGGCGCCGAGCCGTTCGGCGGCGGCCCAGAAGGGTGCGAATTTCGGGTCGCTGAGTTCGGTGCCATCAACGTTGGTAAGGATCTGCACGCCTTTGAAGCCGAGCGGGCCCAGGCAGCGTTCGAGTTCTGACACCGCTTCGGCGGGGGATTGCATGGGCACGGTGCCCAGCGCCACGAAGCGATCAGGATGATGGCTGACCCATTCGGCGATGCCGTTGTTCACCATGGTGGCGGCCTTCACCACGATCTCGGGGGCGACCGTGGTGTAGCATTGCTGCGGGGCGGACATGACGACCTGCATGTCAAGGCCTGCACTGTCCAAATCGGCGATGCGGATTTTGTGGTCTGTCATGCAGCCGGTGCGGTCGGCGTCCTGCTTGCGGTTGAGCATGCGGGTGGCGGGCGTGGAGTGGCGGGCCATCGGGATGGTGGATATGTCGAGATGGGGGGCCACGAAGGCGTCGGCCTCGGGGATGTAGATGTGGCTGTGCATGTCGATGGTGATCGACTTCGGGCGGGTTTCGCGGCCGGGCCTGCCGTGGGTGCGCGCGGCCGTGGGGCCGTAGCTGTTGGTCTCTTCCATCGAATTATTCCTTGTGTGGGCTTAGAAGACGCCGAGATGGCGGTCGACGGCGGTGTGGTCGGCTTCCATTTCGGCAGCGGTGCCGGTGAAGACCACGCGGCCGGTGTTGATGATGGCCACGTCGTCGGCGAGTTGCAGCGCAAGGCCGAGGTTTTGTTCGACGAGAATGATCGAGAGGCCTTCGGCGCGCAGGCTTGCGATGATGCGGCCGACCTCGGCCACGATCTGCGGCGCGAGGCCTTCGGAAGGTTCGTCCATGAGCAGGACACGGGGGTTGCCCATCAGGGCGCGGCCGATGGCGAGCATCTGTTGTTCGCCACCGGACAGCGAGCCGGCGGCCTGGCTGCGGCGTTCGCGCAGGCGGGGGAACGTGTCGAACACGCGGTCCATATGCCAACTGCCGCGGCCGCGTTGGGCGACGACGAGGTTTTCGCGAACGGACAGCGTGGGAAAGACGCGGCGTCCCTGCGGCACCAGGGCCACACCTTTGGCGACGATGGCTTCGGGGGAAAGGCCTGAGATGGTTTCGCCAAAGACTGTGACACGGCCTTTGCGGGGGCGCAGCCAGCCCATGACGGTGCTGAGGCAGGTGGTTTTGCCGGCGCCGTTGCGGCCGAGCAGGGCCAGAAGTGCGCCTTCTTTCAGCGTGAGCGTGATGCCGTGCAGGACGTGGCTGTCGCCATAGAGTGAGTCCACCTGCTCGAGAATGAGTGCGTCAGCCACCGAGATAGACCTCCCGGGTGCGGGGATCGGCGATGACTTCGGCGCGGGTGCCTTCCAGGACGACCTGGCCGAAGTTCAAAAGGGTAATGCGGTCGGCGAATGCCAGCGCCACGTCCATGTCGTGTTCGATGAGGATGATGGTGACGTCTCGCGGGATTTGTTCGAGAAGCAGCCTCACGGTTTCGCGTTCTTCGGCGGACAGGCCGGCGAGCGGTTCGTCGAGCAGGAGGATTCGGGGCTTTTGGGCCAACGCCATGGCGAGTTCCAGCCTGCGGCGTTCGCCGTAGGAGGTTTCAGACACGCGGCGGTGGGCGGCCGCACCCAGGCCCACGCTGATAAGGGCCTGCTCGGCGTGTTCCAGCATGGTGCGGCGATATTTCAGCGCGCCCCAGGCGGACCAGCCGCCGCCTTGCGAGCCGAGCAGGGCCAGGGCCACGTTGTGGATGAAGGTGTCGCGGGGGAAGAGGGTCAGGACCTGGTAGGTGCGGCCGAGGCCCATGCGGACGCGTTTTCGCGTGGGCAGGCGCGTCATGTCCTGGCCGAACAGGTGGATCTGGCCGCTGTCGGGCAGGAAGTCGCCGGCGATCTGGTTGAAGAGCGTGGTTTTTCCGGCGCCGTTGGGGCCAATGAGCAGCCGGCGCTCACCAGGCATGACCGACAGCGAAACATCGCGCGTGGCCGCCAATCCACCGAAGCGTTTGGCAAGGCCGGTGATCTGCAAAGCGGGAATGATCATGCCCGCCTGCCCTTCAGCCAGGCACCGATGCCTGGAACAAGGCCGCGTGGCATCACCGACACAACGATGATGAATGTGAGGCCGAGCAGCGTGTACCAGCGGTCCACGTAGGAGCTGACGATGGTTTTGATGGCGGTGATGATGATGGCGCCGACAACGGGGCCCGCCAGCGTGCCGGCGCCGCCGAGCACGACCATCAACAACGCCTCGGCGGATTGCGGCAGCGAGAGCGACGACGGGCCAACATACTGGTAGTCGTAGCAATACAGCACGCCGGACACCGAGCCCCAGAAGCCGGCCAACAGAAAGGCGGTCCAGCGGATGCGCCAGACATCGTGGCCGAGCATGCGCATGCGCCGCGGCTGGTCGCGGGTGCCGCGCAGGCAGGCGCCGAAGGCGGAGCGGTCAAGCTGCCACAGGCAGAACAGGGCGATGAGAAGGATCAGGGCCACGAAAAGGTAGAAGGGCACCGCGTCGGTGAGGTTGATGCCGAACAGGATGGGGCGACCGGAGAGCCTTATGCCGTTGTCACCGCCGGTAAGGCCCACCCAGCGATAGGCGGCGCCCCACATGACCTGGCCTAGGGCCAAGGTGATCATCAGGAAGCCGAGGCCGCTGGCACGCAGGGCGAGTACGCCGAACAGGGCGGCGGTGGCGGTGCCGAGAGCCAAGGCGAAGATAATGGTTGGGATGGGCGGCCAGCCCTGTTGCATCGTCATGACCGCAACGCCGTAGGCGGGGATTCCGAGATAGACGGCGTGGCCGAGCGAGGTCATGCCGCCGTGGCCGATGAGGATGTTCAGGCTCAGCGCCATGATGGCGAAGATAAGGGCGTGGGTGGCGATGCCGAGGTAGAAGGCACTCGGCACGAGTATGGGGACGATGGCAAGTGCGAGGGCCACGAGAACCCAGGCGCCAAATTGGCGAGCGGTCATCGCAGCACGCGTCCGAACAGGCCGGTGGGTTTGATCACCAGGACCACCACCATCGGCAGGAAGAGGACGACATAGGCGAAATCCGGAAACAGGGCCGAGCCGAAATTGTAGATGCCGCCCACGATAAAGCTGCCGACCAGCGCGCCGGGCAGGCTGCCGACGCCGCCCAGGATGACCACCACGAGGGCCAGCGGGAGCATGTCTGAATCAAGGCCGGGATAGGCGGACAGGATCGGCCCGCCGATGACGCCGCCGACGCCAGCGAGAAAGGCGCCAAGGAAGAACACGGCGGAGAACAGGCGAGATACCGGGATGCCGACGCTGCGGGCCATTTCACGGTCGTCCACGCCGGCGCGGATCATGGCGCCGAGGCGGGTGCGTTCGAGGAGGAGCCAGAGCAACAGGGCGGATGCCAATGCGAAGCCAAGGACGACAAGGCGATAGCCGGGAAAGGCGAAA
>JBBROR010000341.1:0-3625 GCA_038229175.1 Acetobacterales bacterium
GGCGATGCCGCGGCCCAACATGCGTTGCGGTTCGCCCTTTATCACCTCAACGGCGCCGCCAATCCCCAGGACGAGAACGTATCCATCGCCGCCCGGGCGCTTCCCGAGGCCGACTACCACGGGCACGTTTTCTGGGACACCGAGATCTTCCTTCTCCCCTTCTACACGCTGACTTGGCCCGAGGCGGCCCGCGCCCTGCTGACCTATCGCTTCCGTACCCTCGATGGTGCCCGCGCCAAGGCCGAGCGCTTGGGGTTTCGCGGCGCCATGTACGCTTGGGAGTCCGCCGGTACCGGCGCGGAGACATGCCCGGAGCACGCCATCGGCCCGGACCGCCGCGTCGTGGACATCCTGTGCGGCACGCAGGAGCTGCATATCAGCGCAGACGTTGCCTATGCCGTCTGGCACTACTGGGAGGCGACCGGGGACGACGCGTTCCTGCAGGAGGCCGGCGCGGAAATTCTGCTGGAGACGGCGCGGTTCTGGGCGAGCCGGGCGCAGGCCGAAGCCGATGGCCGGCACCACATCCGCGGCGTGATCGGGCCGGACGAGTACCACGAGACGATCGACGACAACGCCTTCACCAACGTGATGGCGCGCTGGAACATCCGGCGCGGGCTCGCCACGGCAGCCTTGCTCCGGCGGCGATGGCCCGCGCGCTGGGAGGCCCTGTCCAGCGCGCTCGGGCTCCACGATGCGGAGCTGCAGCAGTGGGCCGGCGTCGCCGATACTATGGCGACCGGGCTCGATCCGCATACGGGGCTGTTCGAGCAGTTCGCCGGGTTCTTTAAGCTGGAAACCATCGACCTGGCGAGCTACGCTGGCCGCTCTGTGCCAATGGACGTGGTGCTCGGGCGGAAGCGGACGCAGACTGCACAGGTCATCAAGCAGGCCGATGTCGTGGCGCTGCTGGTTCTCCTGCCCGAGGAGTTTGCCGACGGGACGGCGGCCACGAACTTCAGCTACTACGAGCCGCGTTGCAGCCACGGCAGCTCGCTGAGCGCCGCCCTGCACGGGGTGGCCGCAGCCAGGCTGGGCCAGGACGAGATGGCGATGCGCTTCTTCCGCCAGACGGCGGCGGCGGACCTTGCCGATACCCACGCCGCCCTTGATGGCGGCGTGCATATAGCCGCCCTGGGCGGCATGTGGATGATGGCGGTGCTCGGCTTTGCCGGGCTGACAATGGACGAGTCAGGGCTGGGCCTTGATCCGCACATGCCGGAGGGTTGGGGGAACCTGGCGTTCAGCGTCCAGTGGCGAGGTCGCCATGTTTCGGTAAGCATCGACGCGGACCGGAAAACGATCCAGGCGACGCTCACCTCCGGCGAGCAAATGGCGATGACCATAGACGGAGAGCAGTACCCATTGGCGCGAGAGGCCCCACTCACCATCCCGTTCGTAGCCAAATGCATGGCGCAACTGCCCGCAGTGGACGGCCTGCGTCATCGCACCCCGCCTCGGTGGCACAACGGACCGGAGCAGATCCATTTGTAAGAACATGCCGCCCGGTTTGCCGACGGCATGTTCTCGCTCGCAGACGGCTACCAGCCGTATCCGGGCCAGCCATAGTAGCCATGCAGCCGCTCCTCGTAGGCCCGATCGACGATGGAGGCAGGATCCCACGACGGGCTGCCCTTGACCTTATCGCGCGAGATGTCGACCACGGCTTCACGATCTGACCAGTTGATCGTTTTCACGGCATAGGGCGACAGCAGCACGTGCTGCCCGGGCCACCAGTTCCGCGTATCGACGACAAGGTAACGAACACCCCAATTGTCCGACTCCAGCATGAAGTTCCGGAGATGGCCGATCGGTCCATCGGTCGCCTGGATATGATAGCCGGTGACGGCTGTGATGCTCCGCAGATGCGGGTCGGCCTCATCGAGCCGCGATCCAGCCCGATCGGCTTCCAGCACTTCGCCTTCGTTGTAGGCGGGCATGGGCGCCACAGGCCAACCGATCCCACCCATACCACCTCCGAGATAGTTGCCGCCGCCCCACAAAGGGTCCCAGCCATAATAGCCGTACAGGTTGTCCTGCATCTGGCGTGATACCGGCTGGTCTTGCAGGATGTCAGGGCTGTCTCGAATTTGCCGCTTAGTCAGGCGCACGGGGAGGCCGCCTCTGGCGAAATCGGCCGGGCCAATGGCGGATGGATGCACCAGGACCTTGCGACCCGGCAGCCAATTGCCTGTGTCAACAACCATCCAGCGCAGCTTCCAAGTCCGGTCATCGAACAGGAAATCGCTGAACGCCCCGATCCTGCCATCTTCCGCTTCAATTGCTAAGCCTTTGAACGACGATCCGGCCAACAACATGGCGCGTCCTTTCCCGTGAAGCCGTGATGGTCCATCGCGCAAACGCAGCCGCGGTCCACCAATAAGTGATAGTACATCGCAGCAGGCCGGCGCAGCAGCTTCGGAAACTACTCATTAAGCGGCTCTGCGTGAGGACGGCGGCTCGGCCGGCTCGAATAACACGAAACTCGCACGGTCTTCGACGACCGCTGCATAGCTTTGTCATCATCGCGCGGAGGTTCGTGCGTAGTTTCCGACCCTCTCGCCTGACAGGCTCACGCCGTAGATTGCTGACACTGAGCCGGCGGGGCGCGCTTGATCGAAACCTGTCAGGCAGCCGTGCAGCGCCGCTGTGACCCCCGAGCAGTGAAGGAGCTAATCATGGATAAAGATGATGCCGTCGTCGCCGTGTTCGCCAACCACGCTGAGGCTGACGCTGCGGTCAAGAAGTTGGCGGGCGACGGCTTCGCGACGAAACACCTCAGCCTTGTCGGCAAGGGCTATCATACCGAGGAGACGGTCTCCGGATTCTACAACATTGGCGACCGCGTTAAATTCTGGGGCTCCCGCGGAGCGTTCTGGGGCGGCATGTGGGGCCTGTTCTTCGGCGGGCTGTTTTTGACAATCCCTATCGTCGGGCATGTGATCGTGCTCGGCTACCTTGCCGCCGCCGCGATCTCCGCCGTGGAAGGCGCCGTCGTTGTGGGCGGCCTGAGCGCGGTCGGCGCCGCGATCGCAAGCATAGGAATCCCGCACGACAGCGTCATGCAATACGAGACCGCCATCAAGGCAGATGATTTCCTGGTGATGGCACACGGCAACCGGGAGGAAGTCGAACGGGCCAGGGCCGTCCTGGGCGCCATGAACCCCAAGCAGATTGAGATGCACCTGATGGCGTCAGCCTTGTCCATGGCGCGCGAATCAACACCGGTTTGAGCCCTGGTTCCACTCTTGACGCCGGAACCGTCATGTCCGTCCGCGGCGCCGTGGTGGATGTGGCATTTGCCCATGGCGCCCTGCCGCCGATCGACACCGCCCTGGTGGTGAACTGGAACCGGCCCGCGCCGCTGGTGCTTGAGGCGCACAGCCACGTCGACACCCATACCGTGCGGGGCATTGCGATGCAGGCGACGCCGGCCTGGCCTGCGGCACCGGCGTGCGCGCTACCGGGCAGCCGATCACCGTCTCGGTCGGCGAGGCGGTGCTGAGCCGGCTGCCCGACGTAATGGGAAACCTCGGCGACCGCGGGCTGCCCTTGCGCCGGGCACCCCCACGCGCGGCATCCACGGCAACCCGCTCGTGCTCATCGACGAGACGTCGGCCACCAC
>JBBROR010000342.1:0-3614 GCA_038229175.1 Acetobacterales bacterium
CAGCCGCGTCAGCAGCGGCAGCCGCAGGCGCAGCGAGTTGATGTTCCAGGTGGCGATGCGAAGGGGCTGGGTCATGCCCCTTGGTCGCCCGAGAGGCGCGGATTGGCAAGGCCTTGCTTGACCTTGCCCGCAGGTGGACTAGGTTTCCGTCCAGAATTATCCCGGGAGAAACACCAATGATGCGCAGGACCTTGGCCATCGCGTTGCTCGCCGCCTTGCCGGCCCTGGGCGCGCATCATGCGCAAGCCCAGCCGGTCCAGGTCGGTGCCATCGAGATCCTCAGCGGCCCCAACGCCGCCTACGGCGTGGCGATCAAGGGCGGCCTCGAACTCGCCCTCGACGAGATCAACGCAAAGGGCATCCTTGGCGGCCGCAAGATCCAGCTCACCGTGGAAGACTCTGCCGCCAACAAGGACCAGGCCATCAACGCCGCCCGCAAGCTGATCGGCCGCGACAAGGTGGTGGCCATCATCGGGCCAACCTTGTCCAACGAGATGTTCGCCGTCGGCCCCGTCACCAACGAGCGCAAGATCCCCACCCTGGGCACGTCGACCACCGCGTCGGGCATTACGGACATCGGACCGTACATTTTCCGCACCTCGCTGCCCGAGAGCGACGTGATCCCCGTCACCTTGAAGGCGGCCCAGGCGCGCGGCGTGAAAACCATCGCGCTGATGTATGCCAACGACGACGCATTTTCAAAATCGGGCTTCGACGTGATGAAGGCCGCCGCCGAGAAGGCCGGCCTGAACATCCTCACCATCGAAAGCTTCGGCTCCAAGGACACCGATTTCTCCGCCCAGCTCACCAAGATCAAGAGCCTCAAGCCGGATGCGGTCGGCGTCTCGGCCCTGGTGGAACCGGTGTCCGGCGTGCTGCTGCAGGCCCGCTCGCTCGGCTTCGGCAAGGAAACCCTGTTCATCGGCGGCAACGGCTCCAACTCGCCGAAATTGGGCGAGATCGCGGGCCCGGCCGCTGATGGCCTTATCGTGGGTTCGCCCTGGTTCATCGGCAAGAAGGCCGACAACAACGAAGCGTTCGTCGCCAGCTACAAAGCGAAATACAGCAAGGACCCCGACCAGTTCGCCGCCCAGGCCTACGACGCGATGAAGATCATGGCCGCCGCCATCGACCGCGCCGGCGCGCCTGACTCGGAAAAGGTGCGCGACGAACTCGCAAAGACCGATTTCTCCGGCGTCATGGGCCCCTTCAAGTTCACCGCCGGCCGCGACCCCGCCACGACGGCAGGCGTTGTCGTGCTGATCATGAAGGGTGGAAAATTCACGATCCTGGAGTAGCCTTTCGCCACCTTCATGGATGTTCTATGACACCGGCCTGCGCGACATTTTGTCGTGCGGGCCGTTTGTTGTCAGTGTGGTCCCCGCGCGATGCTTGCTCAGCAGCTCGTCAACGGCGTCCTGTTGGGCGCCACCTATGCCCTGTTCGCCCTCGGCTTCACGCTGATGTTCGGCGTCCTGCGCGTCATCAACCTCACCTACGGCTTCTACTTTTCAGCCGGCGCGTTCCTGTCGCTGTACCTCACGCGCCAGCTCGGCCTTGGCATCTGGGCCGCCTTGCCTTTGGCCGCCATCGGTGCCGGTGCCATTGCGGTGGGCATCGACTGGCTGTTGCTCACCCGCCTGCGCCGCCGCGCCACCGCCGAACTCGACAGCCTTATGGTCACCCTCGGCGGCGTCCTGGCGCTGTATTCCGGCATGACCGCCTGGCTTGGCCCTGACATCCGCCGCCTGCCTCCTGGCCTGGTCAGCGCCGATGCCTTCGTGGTCGCAGGCCTGCGAATCACAACCGCGCAGCTGCTCATCCTCGGTGCCACCATCCTGCTCGTGGGCCTGCTCCTGGCCCTCATGCGCGGCACCCGGCTCGGCCTCGCCATCCGCGCCCTGGCGGAAAAGCCGGACGCCGCGGGCCTCATGGGCATCAACACCGCCCGCGCCTCCGCCTTGGTCTCCTTCATCTCCGGCTGCCTCGGCGGCGCCGGCGGCGTGCTGATCGGCCTGAATTTTAATGCCATCCACCCCTATATGGGCGAGACGATGATGCTGCGCGGCTTCGTGGTCATCATCGTAGGCGGCATGGGCGACATCCGCGGTGCGCTGATCGCAGGCGTCGCCCTCGGCGTGATCGAGGTGCTGACCGCCGGCTACATCTCCTCCGGCCTCAAGGAAGCCGTGGCCTTTGCCATCCTGGTGGCCGTGCTCTGGACCCGCCCCCAAGGCCTGTTCGGTCGCGCCGTGGCCCGCCGCGCATGAGCATGCCAGTTTGGCTCGACGACTTCCTCTGGACCTACCAGAACCTGGTCCACGCCATGGGCGTCAATGGCCTGTTGGCGCTTTCCATGTACGTGGTGCTTGCGGTCGGCCAGTTGTCGCTCGGCCAGGCCGCGTTCATGGGCCTGGGCGCCTACTCGTCCGCGTTGATGACGTTGAAACTGAAACTGCCGTTCTTCCTGGTGCTCCCCGCAAGCGTGGTGATGCCCGTTCTGGTGGCCCTGGCCATCGGCGTGCCCACGCTGCGCCTTGCCGGCGTCTATCTCGCCATCGCCACCATCGGCCTGGGCGAGGTGCTGCGCGCCGTCTACCTCAACGTGGATTTCTTCGGCGGCGCCCTGGGCCTGGCCGGCATTCCCGAACGCGCCGAAGCCTGGATGATCTTTGCCATTCTCGCCGCTGCCATATCTGGCCTGTGGCTGGTTGGCCGCAGCGGCATCGGCCGCGCCATGGAAGCAATGCGAGAAGACGCCACCGCCGCCGCCGTCATGGGCGTGAACGTGCCCCGCTACCATCTGGCGGCCCTCGTCACGTCCGCCATCCTCGCAGGTCTCGCCGGGGCGCTTTCCGCCCACGTCTCCAGCTTCATCGGGCCCAACGAATACGGCTTCGAACCCGCCGTCACCATCCTGTCCTTCGCACTCCTCGGCGGCATCGGCACCCCCATCGCAGCCGTCGGCGGCGCCTGGTTCCTCACGCTGCTGCCCGAACTGATGCGCGACCTGCCAGACATTCGCCTCGCACTCAACGGCATCATCATCGTGCTGGCCGTGCTGTTCCTGCCGCGCGGCCTGCTCGGCTGGCGCATGGGCCGCAAAGCCGCATGACCCTGCTCGAACCCCCCCTGCCTCAGCTTCCCCTGCTTCGAACACAGGGCCTCACCAGGCGCTATGCCGGCCTGGTCGCCGTCGATCACGTCGATCTCGTGGTCCCACAAGGCGGCGTGCACGCGGTCATCGGCCCGAACGGTGCCGGCAAGACCACGCTCTTCAACCTCCTGTCCGGCCTCGTCACCCCGAGCGAGGGCAGCATTACCTTCGCCGGCACCGACATCACCGCCCAGCCCGCTCATCGCCGAGCCACGCTCGGCATGGCCCGCACCTTCCAGAACATCCGCATCTTCGGCGCCATGACGGTGCTGGAAAACGTGCTGACCGGCCTGCACCCAAGCCTCGGATCCAGCCTCGGCGCCGTGATATTCCGCCTACCCACCTTCCGCGCCGAAGAACGCAAAGCCGTCGCCGCCGCCCGCGCGGCACTCGATCTCGTGGGCCTGTCCGCCCGCACCGACGACCCCGCCGCCAGCCTCGCCTATGGCGACCAGCG
>JBBROR010000343.1:0-3590 GCA_038229175.1 Acetobacterales bacterium
ATCGACTGGGTGACGAGCTTCGTGTTCAGATACGCCTCAATGGCCTCAAGCCCGCCTTCGGATCCGTAGCCGCTGTCCTTCATGCCGCCGAACGGCACTTCCGGCAGGGCGATGCCGTGGTGGTTGATCGACAGCATGCCGGCCTCCACACGGGCGCCGAGCAAGGTGGCGGTGCGGTTGGACGCGGTGTAGGCGTAGCTGGCGAGACCGAACGGCAGGCGGTTGGCTTCGGTGATGACCTCGTCCAGTGAGCCGAAACGGGCGAACAGGGCGATGGGGCCGAAGGGTTCTTCGTTCATCACCCGCATGTCCGGTGTGACGCCCGTCAACACGGTGGGCTCGAAGAAATTGCCCACGTTGCCGATGCGCTTGCCGCCGGTGGCGATGGTGGCGCCTTTCTGCACGGCGTCGGCGATCAGGCCTTCCATGGCGGGAACCCGGCGGCCATTGGCAAGCGGGCCCATGGTGGTGCCGGCTTGCATACCGGGGCCCACCTTCAGCGCCTCGGCCTTGGCGACGAATTTGGCAAGGAAGCTGTCATGCACGGCGTCCTGCACCAAAAAGCGGGTCGGCGCCACGCAGACCTGGCCGGCATTGCGGAACTTGTTGGCCGACAGGATGGTGGCGGCGTTGTCCAGATCGGCATCGTCGAAGATCATTGCCGGCGCGTGGCCGCCCAATTCCATCGTGACGCGCTTCATGTGGGCACCGGCGAGGGCTGCGAGGTGCTTGCCCACCGGGGTGGAGCCGGTGAACGAGATTTTACGGATGATCGGATGCGGGATCAGGTATTCGCTGATCACGGATGGCACACCGTACACGAGGTTGATAACGCCGGTGGGCACGCCCGCATCGAGCCAGCACTGGATGTAGGCCGCGAGTGAGCCTGGGGTTTCCTCGGGGCCCTTGACGATGATCGAGCAGCCGGCCGCCAGCGCGCCGCAGATTTTGCGGTTGGCCTGGTTGATCGGGAAGTTCCACGGCGTGAAGGCGGCGACGGGGCCGACCGGCTCCTTCAGCACGAGCTGGTAGATGCCCTCGGCGCGGGCGGGCACCACGCGGCCATAGGCCCGGCGCGCTTCCTCGGCGAACCATTCGATGACGTCGGCGGAAAAGCCGGTCTCGACCTTGGCCTCGCCGAGCGGCTTGCCCTGCTCCATCGTCATCAGCGGTGCGATGGCATCGACCCGGCTGCGGAGAATTTCGGCCGCCTTGCGCATGATCTTGCTGCGGTCATACGCGGACATCTTGCGCCAGACGCTAAAGCCCTTCTGGGCGGCTGCGAGCGCGCGGTCGAGATCTGGGATGTCGGCGTGCGCCACCGTGCCGATCGCTTCGCCGGTGGCGGGGTTGACGACATCGAGGGTTTTGCCGGCGGCGCTGGGGCCCCACGCGCCGTCGATAAGAAGCTGGACCGCTGGATACATGACTGGGCTCTCCAATTTTTTTGAGCTTGGGCACCTGGATGCCGAGCCCTGGCAATATGGGGCCGCGAACGCGCTGGGTCGAGGGCTGGTGGAGGGGCACTGGTGGAGAGGCACTGGTGGAGAGGCACTGGTGTCATGGAAATGCAATTTCACTGTCATAGGACCGTCCCAGGCGCATGCTACGGAAACCTCTCGGTGGAGTTTCCATGACCAAACGCAATGTTCTTTTTATCGTGGTGGACCAGTGGCGCGCCGATTGCGTGCCGCATCTGGGCACCAGCCATCTTAAAACGCCCAATCTTGACCGGCTCTGCCGCGAGGGTGTGACGTTTCGCAACCATGTCACGACGGCGGTGCCGTGCGGGCCGGCGCGGGCCAGCCTGCATACCGGGCTGTATCTGATGAACCATCGCCAGGTGCAGAACTGGATTCCGCTGGACAGCCGGCATGTCACCCTGCCCCGTGCATTACGGGGCCTGGGGCACGATCCGGCGCTGGTTGGCTACACCACCACGGTGCCCGACCCGCGAGAAACATCGCCGAACGATCCGCGGTTCTCGACGTTGGGCGACCTGATGGACGGTTGGCGGCCCGTGGGCGATTTCGGGCCGGGACACGACCATTACTTTGGCTGGTTGGCGCAGCAGGGCTTCGAGATCCCGCCCAACCGGGAGGATATCTGGCTGCCGGAAGGCATTGATGCGATGCCTGGGGCAACCGATCGGCCGGCGCGGATTCCCAAAGAACTGTCTGACAGCGCGTTTTTCACCGACAAGGCGCTGGCCTATCTGAAGGGCCGCGACGGCAAGCCGTTCTTCCTGCATCTGGGCTATTACCGGCCGCATCCGCCGTTCGTGGCAAGTGCCCCCTACCACGCGATGTACGCGCCCGCCGACATGCCGGCGCCGGTGCGTGCCGAGACGGTGGAGCAGGAGGCGGCCCAGCATCCGTTGCTGGCCTACTACATGCGCAACGCGCGGCAGGGCAGCTTCTTCCAGCGCGGCGAAGGGCTGGTGGCGGCGATGGACGAGGCGCAGGTGCGCCAGATGCGCGCCACCTATTACGGCATGATGACCGAGGTTGATGACTGCCTCGGCCAGGTGTTTGCGCATCTCGACGAGACCGACCAGTGGAAGAACACGCTGGTGGTGTTCACCTCCGACCATGGCGAGCAGTTGGGCGATCATCACCTGCTCGGCAAGATCGGCTATTTCGACGAGAGTTTCCGCATCCCGCTGGTGATCGTGGACCCCGACGCCCACGAGACGCGCGGCAGCATCGTCGATGCCTTCACCGAGAGCGTCGATATCATGCCCACCTTGTTGGACTGGCTCGGCGGCACGGTGCCGAACGCGTGTGACGGGCGGTCGCTGGTGCCGGTGGTGCATGGCTCCATTCCAGCCGATTGGCGCGACGCGCTGCATTACGAGTTCGACTTTCGCAACGTGTTCCCGAGCGATCACGAGGGAGAGCTTGGGCTGTCCATGGACGAATGCACCTTGTCGGTGCTGCAGGACGGCGCGTTCAAATACGTCCATTTCACGTCGCTGCCACCGCTGCTGTTCGATCTTGCGAACGATCCGAACCAGTTCACCAACCTCGCCGAAGATCCTGCCCATGCCGGCACGGTGCGCGCGTATGCGCAACGCGCGCTGTCGTGGCGGATGCGCCATGCCGACCGCACGCTGACGCATTTTCGCGCCACGCCGAACGGGCTTGAAGAACGAACCGCCAGCCACCTCAAAGGAGAACATCCATGACCCAGATCAGCCGTCGCGGCGCCATTGGCCTCGCCGCCTCCGCCGCCATTCTGCCGCGCGTGGCCATCGGCCAGAGCGACACGCGGCCCACCATCACGGTGGCCGTGCAGAAGGTGTCGATCACCAACGCGCTCGATCTGCTGCGCGAGCAGTCCAATGTCGGCACGCGCCTGTCGGCGTTCTACACCGAGCGCCTGATCGGCCTGAACTACCAGGGCGCGCTCGAGCAGAAGCCGTCCCTTGCCACAGAATGGCGCAGGATCGACGACAAGACCGTTGAACTGAAGCTGCGCCAGGGGGTGAAGTTTCACAACGGCGACGAGATGACGGCCGAGGACGTGGCGTTCACCTTCGGCCCCGAGCATATGTTCGGCGCCACCCGCCCCACCGTGCAGGGCCAGAC
>JBBROR010000344.1:0-3588 GCA_038229175.1 Acetobacterales bacterium
CGCACCTCGTCGGCGGCACCCCATCTTGGCTCAACAGGGCAGGAAGATCATAAGACAGGCAGCGTCCGACCGAACTGAGCCGCTTGATGCTTGTTCGGTTGGACGCTTCTCCAGCACTTATGTTTTCGAGAGCAATAACGCCCGAGGCTAGTTCAACCGTGCGATAAAAGTGATCGATTGAACATAGAGACCAAGCCTGATGGCTTCACGCACCTGAAGTTATCAGGCTTGCGAGCAGCTTAGGCGATCAGCTACGGGATGATGCTACAATCGGAAGCAACGCTACCAATGAACGGGGGCCATGTCTGGGTCTGGCCGAGCAAAGGAAGCATGACGTAGCCGCGCAGACGCAGGTAGCCATCGCCGCCAACCCAAAATTCCGAGCGCCAATCGCGGCCGTCATCGGGATTTGTGATTGTGCCGCGATAGTGTCCGGGCTCTTTCGTCGGCGCCCCACGCAAGATGATGAGGCCGCATTGCGCAACACCATGAACGTCCAAAGAGATCTTGCCCTCCTGATCCCTGATGTCAGGCTGTCCCACGATGCGTCCACACAGTCCTTGGGCGCAGGGGGCGACTTCGATCACTCCGCTGGCGTCCTCGGTCCACCAAAGCCCAGCAGGCGATATCGCCGCCTGCGCCGGCGAAATCAAACAGCCAAACAGAAAAATCAGTCGCAGTCGCATCCTGCCGTCGGCCCCGTATCGGCGCGCACCACGTGGTGATCGATCCATTCGGCCACCAGGCGACGCGCCTCGTTCAAAGACGATTCCGGATGATGGATCCTATACAACGTGGTGCAGGCCCGAAAGGCGTCCATATCAGGCGCGCCGATGGTACGCAGCTCACGATACGCAACGACAACCGCGCGTTCGCAGCGGCGGGCGATCTGACTGGTTTCGCGGACCATGGTTCATCCTTCGTGACACAGTATATCTAGGCAGTCCGGATGGGCGCCGCAATGGACCCCAGCGCCCATCCCTTCGTTTCAGCCCCCAGCCACCAGGGCCGCGATGGCGCGTCCCACCTCTTCGGTGCCGGCCGCACCGCCCATGTCCCGCGTGCGCGGGCCTCCCTCGCGCAGCAGCGTCTCGATGGCCGAGACGATCGTGGCGGCGGCTTCGGTCTCACCGAGATGGTCGAGCATCATCGCGCCCGACCAGATCTGGCCGATCGGGTTGCAGATCATCCGCCCCGCGATGTCCGGCGCCGAGCCGTGCACCGGCTCGAACATCGACGGGAACACCCGCTCGGGGTTGATGTTGGCCGAGGGCGCAATGCCGATCGAGCCCGCAACGGCCGGCCCGAGATCGCTGAGGAGGTCGCCAAACAGGTTGGAGCCAACCACGACATCGAACCAATCCGGATGCTGGACGAAATGCGCGCAGAGAATGTCGATATGGAACTGGTCGGTGGCCACGCCCGGATAGGCTTTCGCCATCGCGGCGAAACGCTCGTCCCAGTAGGGCATCGTGTGGATGATGCCGTTGGACTTGGTGGCCGAGGTCAGCTTCCGCCGCGGCCGCGTCATGGCCAGTTCAAACGCGTATTTGATGATGCGATCGCACCCGATCCGTGAAAACACCGATTGCTGGCTAACGAACTCGCGCTCGGTTCCGGGGAACATGCGCCCGCCGATGGAGGAATACTCGCCCTCGGTGTTTTCCCGTACCACGTAGAAATCGATATCCGCCTCGCTGCGGCCGGCCAGCGGTGTCACAGCGCCCGGCATCAACTTGCACGGGCGCACGTTGGCATACTGGTCAAATCCGCGGCGGATCGGGATCAGCAGGCCCCAGAGCGAGACGTGGTCCGGCACGCCCGGCCACCCGACGGCGCCCAAAAAGATGCTGTCGGACTGCGCCATCAGCTCCATGCCATCATCCGGCATCATCTTGCCGGTGCGCGTGTAGGTCTCGCAGGACCAGTCATACTCATCCAGTGAGAGTGAAAAGCCGAACCGTGTGGCGGCAGCGTGCAGCACCCGCAGGCCTTCCGGCGTGGTTTCCTTCCCAATCCCGTCTCCGGGAATGACGGCTATCCGATATTGCCTGTTCATTGCGCGCTGCCTTGGCCATGGTCCTGCAGCAAACAGATGCCGCAGCGGTGATTTCGTCAATCCATCCCGAACCGACGACGAATTTCGTCTGCCACGCGGCCTGATTCATCAAGCGGCGCACGCGGCCAGCCGGCCAGCGAATGGGCGAACCGGCGCACCTGGCCGGCCTGGGCCAGACTTTCTACCAAGGCGCGATGGCGTGGCCCCGCCAGTTCCGGCAAGGCCACGTAGACCGGTGATGTGGTGGCGCAAGCCTCTGAAATCATGGATACCGAGTCGGCTGTGGCCACGATGACATCGGCGGTGGCAAGATAGCCCATATACGGATTCTCGTCCGGCTCGCCCCAACGATACAGCACATGCATGGAGGGGCCCAGGCCATCGGCCAACGCATCCGCGGCATCCTGGCCGGTCCGCCTGCTGGTGGTGGCCATCACGGTGCCGCCCATGTTGATGGCCACTTGCGCCACGTTTCGGCCGAGCGCGAAGGCCAGTTCGGTCCGCATGCCCACCGCGCGCACGGGGCCGCCAACCAGCAGTGCCACGCGCGGCTTGGGCAGATGAGCAAGGCGCTCACCCCAGGCCAGCTCTGCCTGGTGCAGCGACAGCGGGCTGACGCGGTGGGGCGCGCCCAGAACCGGCATCACGTTGAGTGCGGCTGCGGGCCTGTCATGTGCGGGGATCACCAGCAGGTCGAACGCCTCGCGCCGGAACAGGCCCGACAGGCCGGGGGACATGCAATGGACCAGCCTGCAGCCGTATCGCGCCTTGAGCCACAATGCCACAGGAGCTGAGCGACGGCCCGCCGAGATCACCATGCTGGGTGCCTCATGCCCAGCCGCCTCAAAGCCCGCGGCCGCAGCGGCGGCCACGCCCATCAGCGAGCCATGCGGCGACAGGGCAGCCATACGGGACTTCCAATTCCAGGCCAGCGGAATGCGACGAGATGGCTGGCCCAGCCGCTCGGCGATGCCGATTGCCTGCGCCGCTGTGCCCGCTCGCGGATCATCGAGAACCCAGATCAATGGCTGTAACCGCTCCCCTTTGCGTCCCAGGCGTCCAAGACCCTCATGGGCGTCGATGCCCGCCTGCACGCCTCATAGACGCAACCGGCCCATACCGCTACGACGTCAGCCTCAGCATTTCAGCGACCGCGAGACGGAGATGACAGCCACATGACCACGAGCCAGCAATCGGAATGGGACCGCGACGCGGCGCTGACCACAGCGCGCATTCTGTTGGAGATCAAGGCCGTCAATTTCCGGCCGGAAGAGCCATACACGTTCACCTCTGGCTGGAAATCCCCTGTCTATATCGATTGCCGCCGCATCATCTATTTCCCGCGTGCACGCGCCAAGATCTGCGAGCTGGCGGTGGAGAAAATCGGACGCCATATCGGCTTTGAAACCATCGAGGCGGTGGTGGGTGGCGAGACCGCGGGCATTCCGTTCGCCGCCTGGATGGCCGACCGGATGATGGCGCCGATGGCGTATGTGCGGAAGAAGCCCAAGGGCTTTGGCCGCAACGCG
>JBBROR010000345.1:0-3576 GCA_038229175.1 Acetobacterales bacterium
CGCCGGCGATGAGGGCCACGCGTTGCCTGCGGAAGCGCCGCCAGAACTCGCCGACGGGGGTGCGGATTTTGGTGGCGACCAACATCTCCGGGGGGGGCTCCGCGAGGGTCTCGCTCATTTCAGGCGGATCTCCGGGTTGGCGGTGGCGTAGAGGAGGTCGACGAGGAGGTTGATCAGGACGAATTCCAGGGAGAACAGCATGATTTCGGCCTGGATGACGGGGTAGTCGCGGAAGGATACGCTGTCGACGAGCAGGCGGCCGAGGCCGGGCCAGGAGAACACCGTTTCGATGACGATGGCGCCCCCGAGGAGAAATCCGAATTGCAGGCCGGTGAGGGTGATAACGGGGATCAGCGCATTTCTCAGTGTGTGCTTCCAGGCCACCGAGGCGTCCGACACGCCTTTCATGCGGGCGGTGCGGACGTAATCCTCTTGCGATACCTCAACGAAGGCGGAGCGGGTGAAGCGGGCCATGACGGCCGCCACGCCGATGCCAAGCGTAAAGGCGGGCATGACGAAGTGTTGCCAGGTGCCGTAGCCGCCGGTGGGGAGCCAGCCCAGGCGGACGGAGAACAGGTCGATCATCAGCAGGCCGAGCCAGAAGCCGGGGAAGGATACCCCGGAGATGGCCAGCACCATGCCGGCACGGTCTTGCCAGCGGCCGCGCCTTATGCCGGAGAAGACGCCGATGCCGATGCCGGCCGCGGTGGACCAGGCCATGGCGACGACCGTGAGCCACAGCGTGGGCATGAAGCGTTCGCCGATGACTGTGGCCACCTGTTGGCGGGTTTTGGTGGAGCGGCCGAGTTTGCCGTGCAGGGTGTTGTCGGCCCAGCGGAGGTATTGCTGCCAGATGGGGCCATCCAGGCCCATGTCCTTTCGGATGGCCTCGATGTCAGCAGGGGAGGCTTCGGGGCCGGCTTCGAGGCGCGCGGGGTCGCCCGGCAGCGCGTGGACGAAGCCGAAGACAAAGATAGAAACAGCGACGAGCACCGGAATGGTGCCCGCCAGCCGCCTGATGAGGTAGGCGAGCATTGACCGCCTAGTTCAGCGCGGCTTCTTCGGTGAGCATCTGGCCGTCCGGCAGGACGTAGATGCCGGAGAGTTTTTTGGATTTGGCGGCGATGTTGTCGTCCGACACCAGGAATAACCAGGGGGCTTCTTTCCAGACGATGGATTGCGCATCGTTGTAGGCGGCGGTGCGCTTGGCGGCGTCGGCGGTGGTGAGGCCGGCCTCGATATCCGCGTTTACCTGGGGGTTGTTGTAGTAGGAGGTGTTGAACAGGATCGGCGGGTAGGCCTTGCCGTAGAGCAGCGGGCGAAGGCCCCAGTCGGCATCGCCGGTGGAAGCGGACCAAGCGGTGTAGTGCATCATGGTGGTGGCTTCTTCGGGCGTTTTCACGTTCCAGATCTTGGCCGCGGCGACGCCGGATTCCAGCGGCTCCACCTGCACCTTCACGCCCACGGCGGCGAATTGCTGTTGCAGGAACTGCATACCGCGCTGGGAGATGGTGGTGTTGCCGCCCCACAGCACCGACTCGAACCCGTTGGGGTAGCCGGCCTCGGCCAGCAGTGCACGGGCCTTGGCGGGGTCGTAGGGGTAGGCGCCCTGCTTGCTGTGGCCGGCCAGATTGGCCGGCAACGGCGCATCGAGCGCCACGCCGTAGCCGGCGAAGACCACTTTGAGGAAGGCAGTCTTATCGACGGCGTAGTTCATGGCGAGCCGGACGCGCACGTCGTCGAACGGTTTGCGCAGCGTGTTCATGGCGACATAGCGGGCATAAATGGATTTGCTGGCGACCACGTCGATGTTGGGGGATTTCTCGACGACCTTCACCAGTTCGGGGGGCATCGGGTAGATGAACTGCGCCTCGCCGGCTTGCAGCATGGCCAGGCGGCTGCCGTTCTCGGGGGTGCTGCGGATGGTGAGCGTGTCTACCTTGGGCAGGCCAGGCTTCCAGTATTTGTCGAATTTCTTGACCTTCAGCGTGTCGGTTTCCCAGGACACGAACTGGTAGGGGCCGGTGCCGGAGGGGTGGCGGCTGAGGTCCTTGCCGAATTCGGCGATGGCTTTGGGGCTGGAGATGGCAAATGCCTGGTGGGCGAAGTTGTTGATCATGGCGCCAAAAGGGGCATTCAGCGTGATCTTGACGGTGTTTTCGTCGATCACGTCCACCGATTTGATGGGCTGGTAGAGGCTGGCGCGCTTGAGGCGGTTTTCGGGGTTGCGGGCGCGGTCGAACGAGATTTTGACGGCGTCGGCGTTGAATTTTGCACCGTCGTGGAAAACGATTCCTTTACGAAGATGGACTACGAATTCGGTGGCTTCGGGGTTGGCGTCGGTGCTTTCGGCGAGCACCGGGATCATCTTCATGTCTTTGTCGAAGCCATAGAGGCCTTGGAGCATGGTGCGCGACGCGGTCATGGAGAGGTTATCGTTGAGGTCGGCGGGGTCGAGGCCGACGACGTTGGCGTCCAGGCCAATCACCACGTCGCCCGCGGCCCAGGCGGGCGTGAGCGGGGATGCGGCCAGGGCTGCCATGAAGGCGAGGGTTCGTGCGGTTTTGAGCATGGGGGGTTTCCTCAGTAACTGCCGCCCACCGAATGGCGGGCGACGAAATGGTTGGGGCCGACCTGGACCAGAGGGGCCACGATGGGCGGGTCGGACAGGGCGCGCAACGGGCTGGGGACTTCGCTTTCGTCCAGCTCCACTTTTCGGTTGCGTTGGGCGGGGTCTGGGATGGGCACGGCGGCGAGAAGTTTGCGGGTGTAGGCGTGGGCGGGAGTGTTGAAGACGGCCTGGCGGGGGCCGATTTCGACGATCTGGCCGAGATACATCACGGCCACGCGATGGCTGACCCTTTCGACCACCGCCATGTCGTGGCTGATGAAGAGCATGGCCAGGCCCAATCTGGATTGCAGCTCCATCAGCAAATTGACGACCTGGGCGCGGATGGAGACGTCGAGTGCTGCCACCGCTTCGTCGGCGATGATGACTTTGGGGCTGCTGGCCAGCGCGCGGGCAATGCAGACGCGTTGGCGTTGGCCGCCGGACATTTCGTGGGGGTAGCGCCGCGCGTGTTCGGGGGTGAGGCCGACTTCGCGGAGCAGGTTTTGAACGCGGCGTTCGGCTTCGGCGCCGCGTGCGATGTTGTGGGTGAGCATGGGTTCGGCGATGGAGAAGCCGACGGTGAGGCGGGGGTTGAGAGAGGCGAAGGGGTCCTGGAAGATGAATTGTACGTCGCGGTGCAGGCGGGCTTCTGTTGTGCCCGTTAGGTGAGTGATGTCCGTGCCGCCCAGATGGATGCGGCCGGCTTCGGGTTGTTCGAGGCGGATGATGCTGCGGCCGGTGGTGGATTTGCCGCAGCCGCTTTCGCCGACCAGCGCCAGGGTTTCGCCGGGTTGGACGGAGAGGGAGACCTGTTCCACCGCGTGGATGCGGGCGCGAAGGCGAAAATTGCGGCGGACGGGGAAGCGGGTGACGAGGCCTTCGATGTCCAGCACGGGGCCGACATCTGATCGCACGGTGTTCTGGGGTTGGGAGATGATTCCGCCGATGTCGAAGGCGCGTGGGAG
>JBBROR010000346.1:0-3556 GCA_038229175.1 Acetobacterales bacterium
GCGGGATCGGTGGCCGGCACGACGGCGTCGGGGTAGCCGAGATCGGCCATCATCGTGTCGAGTTCGGTGAGTTTTGCGAGCAGGGGCGCGTCTTCGTGGCCGTGGAATTCCACGATCAGCAGGCTGTCCGGCTGGCCCTTCACCATGCGGTCTATGGTGGCGCGAAAGATCGGGATCTGGCGGCCGAGGTCGATCATGGTGCGATCGACGAGCTCCACCGCTTCGGGGTCTAGGGTTATCAGGTGCTGGGCGGCGGCCATGGCTTGCCGGAAACTGGGGAACTGGCAGATACCCAGCATTTTCCGCGGTTTGATCGGGTGCAGGATCAGCTCGATGGCGGCTGAGAACGCCAGGGTACCTTCGGAGCCCACCAGCAATCTCGCAAGGTTGTCGCCGGTGAGGGCTTCTAGGTTGTAGCCGCCGACGCGGCGGAGCTGCTTTGGGAAGCGGGCCGCGATTTCGGCGGCCTCGGCTAGGCCAAGCGCGCGCAGGCGGGCGATCAACTCGGAGGGTTCGGCCTGGCCGGGGCCGAAGCGGTGGCGGCTGCCGTCGGCCAGGATGGCGGAAATGGCGGCGACGTTGTCTGCCATCAGCCCGTAGCGGATGGATTTCGAGCCGCAGGAATTGTTGGCCGCCATGCCGCCGATGGTGCAGCGGCTGTGAGTGGAGGGGTCGACCGGGAAGAACAGGCCATGCGGCTTGAGGGCTGCGTTGAGGTGGCCGAGTACGATTCCTGGCTCGACAGTGGCGCGCCGTGCCACCGGGTCGATGTCGATGACGCGGCGCAGGTGTTTTGTGCAGTCGATGACCAGCGCATGGTTGACGGTCTGGCCGCATTGGCTGGTGCCGCCGCCACGTGGGAGCACTGCCACGCCGGCTTCGCGCGCCAGGCTCATGGCGGTGGCGACGTCTTCGACCCGTTCGGGGACGATCACGCCCACCGGCATCATCTGGTAGATCGACGCATCTGTGGCATAGCGGCCGCGATCGGCGGGGCTGAATTTGATTTCACCGCGGATTTCGCGGCGCAGTCTCTGGGCCAAGGCGGCATGTTTCACGTTGGTCGGCATGGTCATCGCGGCACTCCCTCGGGCCAGGATACCGGGCCTTGCGTGGCTTGTCTGATTGATTCTGGTTCTTGATCGAACGAGGGCAATTCATTGGCGTAACCGTCGATGCCGGTTCAGTCTGGGCTTGGAGGAGACCTACGAACATATGGCCTATTTCACCACACGCCCAACGGCTGGACGGCATTTCCTGCAGATACCCGGGCCCAGCAATGTGCCCGAGCGCGTGCTGCGGGCGATGGACAACCCCACGATGGATCATCGCGGACCCGATTTCGGGCTGCTGGGCCTGCGCGTTCTGGCCAACCTCAAGCGGATCTTTCAGACCGAAAGCCCGGTCATCGTCTTTCCCGCCTCGGGCACCGGGGCGTGGGAGGCGGCGCTGGTCAACATTTTGTCACCGGGGGATGCGGTGCTGATGTGCCGGACCGGCTGGTTTGCCCATCTGTGGCGCGAGATGGCCGAGAAATTGGGATTGAAGCCGGAATTCATCGACACCGATTGGCGGCGCGGCGCGGATGTCTCGACCATTGGCGAGGCGCTCGCGGCCGACACGGGCCATCGTATCAAGGCGGTGGCGGTGGTGCACAACGAGACGTCCACCGGGTGTGTCAGCGATATCGCGGCGGTAAGGGCGGCCATCGATGCGGCGGGGCATCCGGCGCTGCTGCTGGTGGACACGATTTCGGGCCTCGCCAGCCTCGATTACCGGCATGACGCGTGGGGCGTTGATGTGACGGTGGCTGGCTCGCAGAAGGGGCTGATGTTGCCGCCAGGCCTGGCGTTCAACGCGGTGGGGCCGAAGGCGCTGGCGGCAAGCAAGACGGCGAGGCTGGCACGCAGCTATTGGGATTGGGGGCCTATGCTGGCGTCCAACGCCACCGGCTATTTTCCGTCCACCCCGGCCACCAACCTGCTGTATGCGCTGGATACCGCGATGGACATGATCCTGGGCGAGGGGCTGGACGAGGTGTTTGCGCGGCATGATCGCATGGCTGAGGCGACCCGGCGCGCGGTGCGGTGTTGGGATCTGGAGATCCAGTGCGAGGATCCGAAGGCGTATTCCAGCGTGTTGACGGCGGTGCGCGTGCCGCAGGGGCATAGTGCCAACGCGCTGCGCGCGACGATTCTGGACAAGTTCAACATGAGCCTGGGTAACGGGCTGGGACAGTTGAACGATCGTGTGTTTCGGATTGGCCATCTCGGTGATGTTTCTGAGCTGCATCTGCTCGGCGCGCTTGGCGGCGTGGAGATGGGGCTGCGGGCAGCGGGCATTCCGCACGCGCCAGGTGGCAGCCAGGCGGCGATCGATTATCTTTCCGGCAATGCTTAACGCGGTGGCATCGACTGCCGGTAGGCGTCCAACTGCTTGGGCGAGGGGGTTTGATCGATCAACTCGCCCTTCGCGTCGTGGAACGCCATGACGACGATGTTCGATGATGGATCGATATGCAAAGCGGGGTTGGGATAGCCGGGCGCGGTTGTGGGCGGTGGCGGCGTGGCCACGGGCACCGCGGGAAGACGCTCGGCATTTGGGGTGATGGCGGATGGCGGGGCTGTGGCGGTGATGGCGAGTTCATTGGGCATGCGATGCGTCCCTGTCGGTTATCTCAATAAACAGCACAAAGGTTAACGAATGATGGGGGTCAGATCGCCGGCCAGGGCGTCCAGGTAGTGCATCGCCAGCGAACCGGGGCCGGTGGCGATGATGGCGGCGCGCTCGCCGGCGATGCCGGAGAATGCCAGGGCGTGGGCCACGGCGCGGAGGCGATCCGGCTCGACGCCGAGGCAGGCGCCGACCAGGGCGGTGGCGGCACAGCCCATGCCGGTGACGCGTGTCATCAGGGGATGTCCGTGGGCCACCGCGATCACCGCCTCGCCATCGGTGACGTAGTCGACAGCACCGGTCACCGCCACCACCGCCTTGGTGCGCTGTGCCAGCGTTCTGGCTGCCTGGATCGCGCCGTCGGTCCATGCGCCGCTGTCCACGCCACGGCCGCCACCCTGCAGGCCGGCAAGGCCCAGGATCTCGGACGCGTTGCCGCGGATGGCGGCCGCGCCGATGGCGCAGATTTCGAGTGCAAAGGCGGTGCGCGACGCGATGGCGCCGGCGGCGACCGGGTCGAGCACAAAGGGGGTGCCGGCCGCCACGGCCGCATGCGCGGTGCGGCGCATGATGTCGCCCTGCGCCAGGGTCATGGAGCCCAGGTTGATGACCAGCGCATCGGCCACCGCCGAGAAGATGGGCGATTCCTCTTCGCCTTCCACCATGGCCGGCGAGGCGCCGATGGCGAGCAGCGCGTTGGCGGTGAAGTTGGCTACGACCGCGCTGGTGAGGTTGTGCACCAGCGGCGCGCGGGCGCGGATCAGGTCAAGGGTCGCCTTCAGGGCGGCGGGGGACAGCATGTCTTGGGACAGCAGGTCGGGGGGCATCGGGGCATCCGCCAAAGGAAGGGCACCGTCCGCAGCATTGTGGCGTTGGTCAACCC
>JBBROR010000347.1:0-3539 GCA_038229175.1 Acetobacterales bacterium
CGATCTCGGCCGCGCCAGCCTCACCGGCACCGGCTCGGTCGGTATCGCCAGCATGACCGACATCTCAGGCGAGGCCGAGATCAACGTCAAAGGCCTGGACACCCTGATCAAGACCGCCAACACCACGCCAGACCTCAAGCAAATCGCTCCGGTACTGATCTTCCTCAAAGGTATCGGCAAGCAGGACGGTGACATCACGGTATGGAACATCGCCTACCAGGACAACAATTTTACCGTGAACGACACCGATCTCAGCAGTCTCATGCCAGATAAGAAGTAACGCAGCCGAGTGGGGCGCGCCTTGGCGCGCCACCCGCGCTACCCCCACGCCACGCTTCGCCGAAGCCGCGGGATCAACCCCAGGCTCACCAGCGTCAGCGCCGCCATCGCCAGGAACACCAGTCCCCCAATCCACGCGTAAAGCAGCCCGGACGCGAACATCAACACCCCTGTCGGCAGCGCCCCGCCGAGCGCCGAAGTCAGGCTCTGCGCCGAAGCCGCCCGCCGCGGCGGCACGCATTGTGCCATCACCTGCAAAGCCGCCAAATAAGGCGCCGTGAAACTTGCCGCATGCAAAGGCTGCAGCAGCGCGAGCACCACCGGATCGGTCGACAGCGCCGTCCCCGTCCACCGCACAGTGGCTCCCATTGCGCCGATCACCATCAGGTTGGCTGGCCCAAGCCGCGCGATCGTCTTGCGGCAGAACACAAAAATAAGAACCTCCGCCAGCACCGCCTCGGCCCATAACAGCCCGATCATTTGGTCCGAAAGTCCAGCGGAACGCCAATGCAACGTCGAAAGCGCGTAATACGCGGCATGGGCGCCCTGCAGCAAAGCCGAAATCCCCAGCATCTGGCGAAACGCCGGAATCAAAAGCGGGGAGGGGTCTGTCGCCCGATCAGGCATTGAAGAAGCAGCCCCCCGCTCCCCAGCCTCCGGCATGAAAGGCAACATCACCACCGAAAAGGCAATAAAACCCACCATCAGCCACGCCACGGCCTGAGGACCCTCGGCTGCCACCACAAAGCCAGCCCCCAGCGCCCCAAGCATGAACGCGCAAGACCCCACCGCCCGCACCCGCCCAAAATCGAAACGCAGTCGCCGCGCCGCCGCCAAGGTCAGCAAATCATACAGCGGCATCAACGCACTCGCACCCACGCTGTAGAGCAACACCAGCGCGAACAACGCCCAGAACCCCAGCACGGCCGACACGCCCAGCGTGGCCACCATCACCAGGATCATCGACACCGCCAGCACCGGCCGCACCTGGCCCAGCCGATCGCTGACATGCCCCCACACCGGCCCCGCCACCACGCGCGCCAGGAACGCCACGCCCAGAATCATACTGATCTGCGCGGCCTCCAGCCCCCGGCTTTCCAGCAAGGCCGCAAAAAACGACATGTTCACGCCGTTGGACAGATACATCCCGGCCGAACACGCCGCGACCACGGCCGCCGGCCGAAACGGAGATGTCAGCACGACAATGCTTAGCTGACGGCCTGCCTGGCCGCCACGTCACGCACCTTGCGCGCCATCGAGGCGATGCCGTTGCCGCGATTGGTCGAAAGCGCCTGGATAAGTCCAAGATCCTTCAAGAATTCCGGCCCGGTGGCGCCTATCTCCGCAGGCGGCCGCCCCGAATAAACCCGCAGCAGCAGCGCCACCAACCCCGACACGATCGCCGCATCGGACGCACCGGCGAAATACAGCTTGCCGTCCCGCATCTGCGCCTCAAACCACACCTGGCTTTGGCAGCCGGGCACACGATGGTCGTCGTTTTGCCAATTTTCGGGAAACGCCGGCAGCTTGCGTCCCAATTCGATGATGTGCTGGTAGCGATCCATCCAATCGTCGAACACCTCCAGCTCCTCGCCGATGGCGGCAATGGCTGCGGCTGCGCTGTCGTCTTCGGGCATCAGGAACGGATCGGTCATATCGGTCAGGTGCGCGCCAGTGCCCCCATCGTCAACCCCTTGCACGTCTTTCCTTGGGTGCTTCTTCGCGTCTCACTGGCCGAAGCATTCGCCTTTTGCACAAGGCGACCGCGATGGCGCACCCTTGCGCGCACCCCTGCGCGCACCCTTCCGCGCACCCTTCCGCGCACACTTGCGCTCACAGTGGCGTGCTGCCCGCGGCTGTCGCGCACGCAAGGAGGCACCCTTGTCGGACACGCCCTGACCCGACCGCGCATCCAACGCCACCTGAATGATGTAGAAGCGAACGGGACGCCCCCCTTCCCGCCGCGTCGTCCAGGAGCGTCCAATGATCCCGCCTCTGCTCAAAGCCCGCCGCTTCCTGCCCCTGTTCCTCACGCAGGCCCTGGGCGCACTGAACGACAACCTGTTCAAGAACGCCCTGGCCGTCCTCGCCCTCTTCCGCGCCGCCGAGGGCGGACCCGAGATCGTCGCCATGGCCAGCGGCATCTTCATCGCCCCTTACGTCCTGTTCTCCGCCACCGCCGGCCAACTCGCCGACCGCTACGAAAAATCCCGCCTGATCCGCATCACCAAGGGCTTCGAGGTCTTGCTGATGGCCATCGCCGCCACCGGCTTCCTCACCGCCAGCCTGCCCTTGCTGCTGGTCGTGCTGTTTGGCCTCGGCTGCCAGGCCACGTTCTTCAGCCCGCTGAAATACGCCATCCTGCCCACCCATCTCGCGGAATCCGAACTCGTCGCCGGCAACGGCCTGATCGAAGCCGGCACCTTCCTGGGCATTCTCGCCGGCACCATCCTCGGCGGCGCGCTGATCCTGGGGTCCATCGGCCCCGAGATCATCTCCGGCCTCGGCCTCATCGTGGCAGCCGCCGGCCTAATCGCCGCCTGGCTCGTGCCGAAAGCCGCCCCAGCGCTCCCCGGCCTGCGCATCAACTGGAACATCGCTTCGGAAACCCGCCGCGTCGTGCTGTCCGCCCGCAGCCAACGCCCGATCTGGCTTTCTATACTCGCCCTCAGCTGGTTCTGGACCTTGGGCGCCATTCTCATTTCGCAATTCCCGGTCATCAGCAAAGACGTCCTCGGCGGCGGCACCCTGCTCGTCACGGTGCTGCTCACCATGTTCGCCCTCGGCATCGGCTTCGGTTCGGTCGTCTGCTCCGCCATCCTGAAAGGCGAGGTCACGCACCGCTACGTTCCCTTCGCCGCCCTCGGCATCTCCCTCTTCGCCTGGGATTTCGCAGGCACCTGTTCCATTCTGGCGCAACAGGTCGCAGGCTTTGCCACCAGCGACGAGACCGCCCATCTCTGGGCGCTGCTCTCCACCTGGCGCATGTGGCGCATCCTGCTCGACCTGATGCTGCTCGCCGTCTGCGGCGGCCTGTTCAGCGTTCCTCTCTACGCCATGATCCAGGACCGCTCCCGCCCAGACGAGCGCAGCCGCATGATCGGCGCCAACAACATCGTCAACGCCGGCTGGATCGTCATCGGTGCCCTCATCGTCACCCTCCTCGCCACGAAGGGCGTCTCCGCCCCTACCATCGTGGCACTCACCGCCTGGGTGAACTTCGCAGTCGTCATCTGGATGGTCGCGGTCTGGCCGCAGGA
>JBBROR010000348.1:0-3536 GCA_038229175.1 Acetobacterales bacterium
GCGCTGCGGTCCGATGCCGGCCAGTGCCAAGGCGGCGGCGACGTTGACGTTGGCCGGAAAGCCAGCGGCGGCTTCGAGCGCGTTGCCTTCGAAGATGATGGTCGGCGTGGTGATCGCCAGCACGTCGATATCGTGAATGGCCAGATAGGGCGCGCCCACCAGGCCGCGCGGCGCCTTCCGGGTTTCAATGGTGACTGACGCCACCTCCCCTTCGGCACAGGCGCGCACCGCGTCCAGCCCCAGCAACGCGCCGGTCGGCACGACGATCCGGGCGCCGGTGGCGCGTGCGCGGTCGACCAGATGCATGCGTGTCAGCAGCGCGCCCACCGAAGACGGCACAAAGATGCGCCCGGCAGCGATGGCGGGGCCTGCGATGTCGTCGAACGCGGAGGCGGGGGCGGCTTCGACCACGATATCGGCGATGACGAGGCCTTCAAGGTCGACCACTTTGGGGATGCTCTGAAAGTCGGACACCGTCTTGCGGGCGCGGTCGAGATCGCGGGCGCTGACGGCCACCAGGGTGAGGCCCTCGATCCCCGCGTCAAGGCGGCGCGCGAGTTCGAGGCCGATGGCGCCGAGACCGGCGATTGCGACGGTCAGCATGGCGGCAGATCCTGCATGATAAAGGGGTCCCCCTGGGGCGATCGACGGGTCTCGAACCCGCGACATCCAAGACCACAACCTGGCGCTCTACCAACTGAGCTACGACCGCCACAGGGAGGCGTGTCCTACGCCGAACGAGCTGCCGCAGTCAATCGCTTCGCCCTGAAATGTGCTGCCATCCGGGCCACCGCCTCATCCAACACCTCGAATTTCTTACAGAACGCGAAGCGTGCGTAATGCCGCGGCCCTTCGCCCTCATAAAAGGCCGAAACGGGGATGGCGGTTACGCGGGCATGTTCGGTGATGTGGCGGCAGAACGCCGCATCGTCACCGTTGAAACCCAGCGGGCGGAAATCGGCGCTGACGAAGTAGCTGCCCTGGGCCGGAAGCACCTCGAATCCGATGCTGGTCAGCCCTTCCGACAGCCGATCGCGCCGCTCGGCAAGATCAACACCCAGCTTCTCAAAATAGGCATCGTCCTTGGCAAGCCCTACCGCCACGGCACGCTGCAGGTTGGGCGGCGTCGTGAAGGTCAGGTTCTGGTGTGCCTTGGCCACGATGGACACCAGTTCCGCGGGGCCGCTGACATAGCCGATCTTCCAGCCGGTGAGCGAGAACGTCTTGCCGGCAGAGCCAATGCGCAGGCAGCGCTCGCGCATGCCAGGAAGCGTCATCAGCGGGATATGCTTGCAGCCATCGAACGTCAGGTGCTCATAAACCTCATCGCACACGGCATAGGCGTCGTGGCGGACCAGAAGGTCGGCGATGAAGGCCAGTTCGGCCGCGGTGAACACTTTTCCAGTCGGATTCATCGGCGTGTTGAGCAGTATGGCCTTGGTCCTGGGGCCGAAAGCCGCAGCGAGTTCGGCGCGCGGAAGCTCCCATTTCGGCGGTTGCAGACGCACCAGGCGCGGGATGCCGCCGAGCAGGCGCACCACCGGAAGATAGATGTCATAGAGCGGCTCGATCAGCACCACTTCGTCGCCCGGGTTGACCAGCGCCATCAGCGACGCGGTGATCGCCTCGGTGGCGCCGGACGTCACGCACACCTCGGTGGCCGGGTTCAGCTCGATCCCGTAGAAACGCCGATTGGCGTGGGCCACGGCCTCGCGCAGTTCGGCCACGCCCGTCATTGGCGGATACTGGTTGCGGTTGTCGAGCAGCGCATCGGCCGCCGCCTGCACCACGTCCGCAGGCCCCTCGGTGTCCGGAAAGCCCTGCCCCAGATTGATCGACTGGTGCTGTGTTGCCAGCGCTGACATGACCGTGAAGATGGTGGTCCCGGTGTTGGCGAGCAGCGTGTTGGGAGACTTCATCCGGCTTGATCCTGGCTCATTTCGATTCGCAATATGCCCATGATGCCGCCTGCATTCAACGCAGGCACCGCATTCTGCTCGCAGCCCTTATCTTCATGCCAAAAAACGGTGCAAGTTCCGCCTACTGTGCGGGCGCTTCCCCGCCCCATACCTGCATCGGGTGCGGATTGCCGTATGGCACGCGGCATGCAACCCTTTGCTGCCGCATGCCGCTGACCGGGATGATCGGTGTCTTGGGAACAGGGAGGCGCCTGGCGAAGCCGGGTTCGGACGCAGATGAAAAAGATCGAGGCGGTTATCAAACCGTTCAAGCTGGACGAGGTGAAGGACGCACTGCACGAGGTGGGGCTGCAGGGGATCACGGTGGTCGAGGCCAAGGGCTTCGGGCGTCAGAAGGGCCATACGGAGCTGTATCGCGGCGCCGAATACGTGGTCGATTTCCTGCCCAAGGTGAAGATCGAGGTGGTCTGCGACGACGACATGGTGGAACGCGCGGTGGAGGCGATCATGACCGCCGCTCGCACCGGCCGGATTGGCGACGGCAAGATTTTTGTGAGTACCATCGAGGAAGTGGTCCGCATCCGCACCGGCGAGCGCGGCCAAGACGCGATCTAGCTGGGCTTTCCAGCGCGATCGCACATGATTTTCGGCCCAGGCAAGTCGCTCGGGCCGTTTTCCGGAGCCGCCTCAAAGCGGCTCCTTTCCTGGCGCCGGCGAGCGATCCTCACGGCACGTATTCGAGGGATAGAGGGTATGGCGAAAAAAGCCACCGACGCAGGCAAGGCAATCGATAAAGTTCTGGAGCTGATCAAAGAGCACGGGGTCGAGTTCATCGACCTGCGCTTCACCGATCCGCGCGGCAAGTGGCAGCACACGTCGCAGCATGTCTCCACGATGGGCGAAGAGGCCTTCAAGGACGGCATCATGTTCGACGGCTCGTCGATCGCCGGCTGGAAGGCGATCAACGAGAGCGACATGATCCTGATGCCGGATCCGGACACCGCGGTGCTCGACCCGTTCTCGGCCAAGCCGTCGCTGATCATCTTCTGCGACATCTATGAGCCGTCCACCGGCCAGCCCTACGCCCGCGACCCGCGCAGCACCGCCAAGAAGGCGACCGCGTACGTGAAGTCCACCGGCGTGGGCGACAGCGTCTCGGTCGGCGCAGAAGCCGAATTCTTCATCTTCGACAACGTGCAGTTCGGCACCGGCGGCAATTTCGGCACCTACAAGATCGATTCGATCGAAGGTCCGGGTGCGAACATGAAAGACTACCCCGAGGGCAACATGGGCCACCGCCCCGGCGTCAAGGGCGGCTACTTCCCGGTTCCCCCTGTCGATACCGAGAGCGACCTGCGCGCCGAAATGCTCTCCGCCATGGGCGAGATGGGCCTGCCGATCGAGAAGCACCATCACGAAGTGGCGCAAAGCCAGCACGAGCTGGGCACCAAATACGGCAGCCTGCTGACGATGGCCGACCAGATGCAGATCTATAAGTACTGCGTCCACAACGTGGCCCACAGCTACGGCAAGACGGCCACGTTCATGCCGAAGCCGATCTACGGCGACAACGGCTCGGGCATGCACACGCATTTCTCGATCTGGAAGGGCAGCACC
>JBBROR010000349.1:0-3531 GCA_038229175.1 Acetobacterales bacterium
CGTGACATCATGACCGACGTTCTGACCCGGGACCCCGCCGCCAGAAAGGACGCCACCAGCCAGCGCGTCGCCGACGCCACCAGCCAGCGCGTCGCCGACGCCTCCAGCCAGCGCGTCGCCGACGCCATGCCCAAACCCCCCATGAAGGGACCATCGCAATGAGCGTGATGGAACGCCGGCTGATCCGCGAGGCCTCGTTCGGCCTCACCGCGAAGTTCTGGCAAATAAGTTGGATCTACGTAGTGATGCTCTGCCTGCTGGCCACGGTGGGCTATGTGGCGTTGTATTCGGCCGCCGGCGGATCGCCCGAGCCCTATGCCTCGCGCCATATCCTGCGTTTTGGCTTCGGCCTCACCCTGATGCTGTCGATCGCATTGGTGGACATCCGCTTCATCGCCAGGCTGTCCTGGCTGGCCTATGCCGCCTGCGTGGTGCTGCTGGTCCTGGTGCTCAAGATGGGCCATACCGGCAAGGGCGCCATGCGCTGGATCGATATCGGTGGCATGCAGTGGCAGCCCAGCGAGTTGATGAAGATCGCCCTCGTCCTCGCCTTGGCGCACTGGTTCCACAAGGCCTCATGGGAGCGGATGGGCAACCCGCTGTTCCTCATCCCGCCGGCGCTGGCCGTGCTGGTTCCGGTCGGGTTGATCCTGAGGGAGCCTAACCTCGGCACCGCCGTCATCACCGCGGCTGTGGGGTTCACCATCTTCCTCGGTGCCGGACTGCGCTGGTGGAAGGTGCTGCTTTTGCTGTGCTGCGTGGGGGCCGCCGCCCCGGTCGCCTACAACAACCTGCACGACTACCAACGCGCCCGCATCACCACCTTCCTGAATCCGGAAAGCGACCCGCTGGGCGCCGGCTACAACATCATCCAGTCCAAGATCGCGTTGGGCTCCGGCGGCATGTGGGGCAAGGGCTTCCTGCAGGGCACCCAGGGCCATCTGAACTTCCTGCCGGAAAAACAGACCGACTTCATCTTCACCATGCTCGCCGAGGAATTCGGCCTGGTCGGCGGCCTGGCGCTGATGGGGCTGCTCGGCCTGTTGATCGTGGGCGGCATGCTGATGGCGCTGCGATGTCGCCACCAGTTTGGAAGGCTGGTGGCACTCGGCATCAGCATGAACTTCTTCATGTACGTGGTGGTGAACGTGGCGATGGTGATGGGCGCCATCCCCGTCGGCGGCGTGCCGCTTCCCCTCGTCTCCCACGGTGGCACCGCCATGATCACGGTGATGATCGGCATGGGCCTGCTGATGTCCGTCCATGTGCATCGAGACGTGGAATTCAGCGATGGGCGAGACGAAATCTGACCTAAAGCCGAATAGCCTTCTTCATGGTCATTGCCCGGCCGAGTTGGACACTGCCAGCCGGGCAGCTTCGGTCGCCTTGTCCAGCGACGCGAGAATAATCTTGGCACCGCGCCGCACAGCGGGGTCGGCGTGCTCGGACAGGCTTTCGGCCACCATCATCGCAGGCGACAGCGCATTGCGCAGGGCATGGCTCAACGCACGAACGCGGTCACCTTCGGGGGCATCGTGGCCCACGATCTAGGCAGCCGCCTGTTTGCGGATGGCGGCACCGCGTCCGGCCTCGAACAGCGTGGCGATGAAGGCGTCGCCGGCGTTGAACTTCGACGAGATCGGCAGCGCCGAAAGCACCTCGTCAGCCCCGTGGGAGGTCACCCGGATAGAGAGGGGCAACGCCGCAAGCTCGGCCTCCAGCACACCATGACACGCAATCTCGGTCAGCCGGTTCATAATTTCCGCGGGCGTGCTCGGCACCCCGCGGCGGATGGCGGTCTGCGCCCTTATCACCACAAGTTCATCCGGAAGCTCGGGCCACAAAAGCGACCGCAGCGGCGGATTGCCCGAAAATCCGCCATCCCAGTATGCCCGCCCGTCAATCGCCACGGCGTGGAACACCAAGGGCAGGCAGGATGAGGCCATCAGCGTATCGACCGTGATGTCAGCGTTGCCCCAGCATTTCGCATCGCCCGTCTCGACATCGGTGGCAGCGATGGTCAGCGGAATGGCGCTGGGGTGGCGAAGGGCTGCGATATCCAGCACGTCGTCGATCACCGGGCGCAGCGGATTATGGCCGAACGGGTTGATCTGAGAAGGGCTGAATATCCGCAGCGCCGCCTCCATGCCCTGGAACGCGAGGTTGTTGGAAAGGTCCCACCCCCACAGCCATTGCTCCAGCGGGCCGTTCTGCATTGGGTTCAGCGTATTGGCGGTGCGCACCCTGTCCCACAGCTTGCGCATCTCGCGCCGTGCGCCTGCCGGCCCGTCTTTGACCAAGCCCTGAACCAGCATCGCAGCCAGCAGCGCGCCGGACGAGACTCCGGCCACGCGATCAACAGCGAGGCCATCCTCGATCAGCCGGTCCAGCACGCCCCAGGCATAGGCGCCATGCACGCCACCGCCTTGCAGGGCCAAGGCGGTCTTCTTTTGAGGGTTCATACCTGGCTTTTAACGGCAAAGACCGGTGTCGCGCCAGCAAACAACCCCATCCGCAATCCACGTCCAGGTTGACGTGGCGCGCCCGCTGCCCGTATATGCCGCCACTTCCACCCCCGGAGCCGGGCAACCGCGCCGGATTTCGTGTGTGCAGCCTTTTGCCGCACGCCACCATATTGTTTTCTGGAGTGCCGTCGTGAAGCGCACGTATCAACCTTCCAAACTCGTCCGCAAGCACCGGCACGGCTTTCGCACCCGCATGGCAACCGTTGGCGGCCGCAAGGTTCTTGCCAATCGCCGCGCCAAGGGCCGCGCGAAGCTTTCGGCCTGATCTTGTTTTGCGGGTCCCGCTGATGGCGCCCGTTGAGTCTGACGAATTGCAGCTTCCACCGCCACCACAACGCCTGAAGCGTCGCGCAGAATTCCTGCGCACCGCTTCCAAGGGCAGCAAGGCAGCGGTTCACGGCTTGGTGCTGCAGGCATTGCCCCGCGAAGACGGCCATGCCGCCCGCCTCGGCTTCACCGTCACCAAGAAGGTCGGCAACGCCGTGATCCGCAACCGCACGCGTCGCCGGCTTAAGGAAGCCGCACGAATTTTTCTGCGCGAGCACCCGGTGTCGTCAGTGGATTTGGTCCTGATCGGTCGCGACACCACCCGATCGCGCTTGTTCACCGACCTGATTGGCGATTTCCGTCGCGCACTGGCAAAGCTGGGCGTTTCGTGACGGTTTTGCGAAACCCGGCCGGGCGCCTTCTTGCCGTGGCGGTAAGGGTCTATCAGCTGACACTGCGTGGCGTGATCGGTGGGCATTGCCGGTTCGAGCCGAGCTGCAGCCATTACGCGATCGAGGCCCTGCAGACGCATGGGGCACTGCGCGGGGTATATCTTGCCACGCGGCGCATCTTGCGCTGCAACCCCTGGAACGCCGGTGGGTTCGACCCGGTGCCTGAACCCAGCGTGCCTGCGCCCATCCCACAAACCCACTCACAAGGCCGGACGGCACCCTGATGGACCAGAAACGCCTGATGCTGGCGATCGCGATGTCGGTCGCCATTCTGCTCGGTTTCCAGC
>JBBROR010000350.1:0-3502 GCA_038229175.1 Acetobacterales bacterium
GATCCGGATGCGATCCATCGCCTGGCCAATCTGGGCACCGAAGATGCCATCTCCATTCACGTCTATGGCGTGGCATTCGACGATTTCGCCACCGGCGTGAACGAGGTTTACGCCGCTTAGAGCGTGATAGCTTCAGTTAGGAGAAGCTATCACGCTCTAGCTGTATGTTTTATCGAGCAATTTTATCGCATGGTTGACCCATCTTTAGGCGATATTGCTCTAGCCCCAACCGCCCTACCGAAGCAGTTCGGGCAGCGCCCCCTCGCTCATTTTCGGCTGATACGTGAGACCCGCCCGTGTCGCCCAAACATTGTCCGGCAGATGCAAAGGCACCATCGCGTAATCCTGGGTGAACGCGATCCGAGCCGCCTCCCGCAGCGCCGCCGCCCGGCTATCGGGATCGCGCGCCTGCTGGCTGCGTTCCAGCGCCTCGTCCACCGCCTTGTCGGCAAAGCGGAACCGGTTCAGCGCGCCCAGGCCCTTGCCCTCATCGTAGCTGTGCAGAACCTGGGACATGCCGGTGTAGCTGTCCCCGGCCGTCGAGCCGAAGCCGATCAAGAACGCTGAGAACTCGCGTTTCGCGGCGCGTGCGAAGAAGGCGTTGGCCGGCAGCACGTCCACGCTGGTGGCAACGCCCGCCCGTGTCCACATTTGCGCCACGGCCTGGGCGGTCTTGTCGTCCTGGACATAGCGGTTGTTGGGCGAGGTAAGCGTGATCCTGAAGCCGTTTGGATACCCCGCCTCCGCCAACAGCCGCTTTGCTGCCGCCAAATCATAGACCGGCGGCTTGATCGTCGCGTCATATCCCACAAAACCCTCGGGCACGAGTTGGCCTGTGGCGTGCCCGGCGCCATGCAGGATGCGATCCACGATGAGGGGGCGGTTGACCGCCAAGTTCAGCGCCCGGCGCACACGCAAATCCTGCAACGGATTGGCGCCAAGCGGCTTGCCGTCCATGCCCGTGATCTGGCCCGAAACCGCGTGTTCCTGGTCCAGCCCGATATAGATCATGCGGGCAGACGGCGCCTGCCAGATCGTCACCGCCTTGTTGGCGCGCAGTTTCTCCACGTCATCCGGCGGCACGCTGTCGATCAGGTCCACGTCGCCGGACAGCAGGGCGGCCACGCGTGCGGCGTCGTTGCCGATCGGCCGAATGATGGCACGGCCATAGGCAAGGTCCGGCCGCGCAGCCTCCAGCACCAGCCGCTCGCCGGGCTTGAACTCCACGAAGCGCCAAGGACCGGAGCCGATGGCGGCACGACCTGCGTTGAAGTCCGAGCTGTTGGCGCCAGCGGCCGCGCGGGCCGAGACGATATATGCGCCCAGCGCATGCAGCGGCACCGAAGGGTCGAAACCTTTGGTATGCAGGCGAAACACCTCGGGGCTGACCACCTCCAGCCGCTGGGTCAGCCCAGCCAGCCGAACATAGGGCGCCGGGCTGCCCGGCACGTGCGGCATACGCTCCAGGCTGAACCGGATATCCTCCGCCGTCACCGGGCTGCCATCGTGGAACACAGCCCCGGGGCGCACATGAAATTCCCAGATCGTGTCCGAAACCGCCTCCCAGCGATCGGCCACGCCGGCTTTCGGACGCATGGCGTCATCGGCCGACAACAGGCTTTCGAAGATCAACCCGGACACGGTCTGGTTCGCGCCGACAATCGCAAAATGCGGATCAATGGAGCTCGTCTCGGTCTGGATACCCAGTCTCGCAGTGGGCCGGGCCGGCGGGCTCTGCGCCACTGCAATGCCAGGTGGCAAAGCCCATACGACGACGACAACGGCGACCATGAGGGCGGGCACGATTTTTTTGACGTTCCACATACCGGATGGCCTGCTTTCGGTAATATCGGCTTGCGCGGGATGCTGGCATCGTGCGGAGCGGTCTGCCATCATCCCGGTTGGAACCCGGCGACGAGTGACCTGATGGTGAGTTTTTGACAAAAATGGATCAAGCTCACACGCGTCAGGGTTTTACCATCCCACGCAGGACCTGCCTAACACACACATGTCGTACGCTGAGCCAGCCCCGTTGTCACTGAATGTTGTTGTTCTCTGTGCGAGTGCGGCCTGGAAGCTCGACATATTTGACCAGGCAGGGAATCTAGGTGTTGGCGTCATCAGCACCGCGCGTTCGCCACAGGACGCCATTGCCCTGCTGTCGGCCCGTACGCCACCGGTGTCGCATCTGCTGCTGGAACCCGCCGCGGCAGGCGACCACCTCGATGCGGTGATCGACGCCGCCCTTCGCCACGAGTCCGCACCCAGCATTGTGGTGCTGGGCGATGGATCGTCGCTGTCTGACCATCCCGATGCCGCCGCGATGACCTTCGTTGCGTCCCCGGCCCGCGGCTGGCTGGGCCGTGCGCTGAACCATGGCAGCGTTGGCCACGCGATCCAGTATCCCAATGGCCCAAGTGTTGAGGAGCTGACAGACGCGCTGTTCCAGGCCCGCATCCAGACCCGCTATCAGCCGATCGTTCGCATGTCGGACGGCCATCCTGTGGGCCTTGAGGTGCTTGCACGGCTGGAACTGCCCAAATACGGCTTCCTGCTGCCCGATCGCTTCGTGCCGCAGATCGAGGAGGTCGGGCTGGCCTGGCCGCTGACCCAGGCCGTGATCACCCGCGCCTTCGCCGATTGGGGCGCCGGGCGGCTCGGCAGCTTCGGGCTTACCTTGGCGGTGAATTTCTCGCTCGACGTGCTGCTGATCCCCGAGGCGCTGGCCTGGATGGAAACGCGCAGGCGCCAGGCCGGCCTGCCCGCGGAACGCATCGTGATCGAGCTGACAGAAAGCCGACCGGTGTCCGAGCTGGTGCGACTGCGCCACGCCATCTCAACCCTGCGCGGCATTGGCTATGGGCTTGCGATCGACGATGTGGGCCCACAGCTGCGGGACCATCATTCGCTGCTCGATCTGCAGTTCACCAGCCTCAAGCTGGACAAGGAACTCGTCACCGACAGCGCCACGAAGCCCGATGTGCTCGGCTTCCTGACCGAGACAATCGCCTCGGCACGCGCGGCCAATCTTACCATTGTGGCGGAGGGCGTGGAAAACCCCGAATTGTGGACGCGCATGCGCGACCTTGGTGTCGACCAGGCGCAGGGCTACCTGATCGCCCGGCCGCTGCTCGCAACCACGGTGCCGCTCTGGTATCACGACTGGGTATCGAAGAAACGCCGACCCGCGATCACCCAGTAACAACAGGCCTAGTGGTTAAGATCTGAGGGAAGAGTCCTCAGATCCTAACCACTAGCCTTTGATCTTGTGGGCCAAATTCCCTGACGCTCCGGTAGCAAACGTCAGGTTTGGACCACTAGATGTTGGCGCTGTAGACGGCCCGATAAAGTGCCACGATCTCATTGGCATCAGGCACGCGCGGGTTGTTGCCGGGGCTGCCCGATGCCAGGGCCTGGGCGGCCATCACAGGCAGCTTTGCCTCCCATTCCACTGCGCCGATGCCATGCTGCCTGGGGCTGGGCACGCCGAGGTCGGCCACCA
>JBBROR010000351.1:0-3488 GCA_038229175.1 Acetobacterales bacterium
AGAACATTGCTTGACATTACCATGGTGGGAGGGTTGACAGTGTGCTCTTTAATCACTCCATCCTGATGGGAACACCCAATGACAACGACCTTTGAAGTCAAAGACATGACCTGTGGCCGCTGCGTCAGCACCATCACCAAGGCGGTGGAAGCCGTGGACCACGGCGCGAAGGTTCAGATCGATCTCGCGACGCATCTCGTGACCATCGATCCGATCGAAGCCGATGCCACTGCACTGAGCGATGCGATCAGGGAGGCGGGCTATACGCCGGTGGCCGTCTCGGCGGGCGTGGAACGCCTGGCTGTCAAAGCTCCGCCAGCACGCGGCGGTTGCTGCTGCGGTTGAAGGTCGCATTGCCGTTCCGCCTAAACCAAAGCGTCGGGCTTTGACTGGCTCGTATGTGCTGTTGTCGGTCGAGGCGAGGTAGTAGGCCGGAATCCCGTGGCCTACGTCCCGCCTTCACCGTCTTCAACTGCGCACTGGGTGGAACACAGGATGCCCAGCATCGACCAGGCCGCAACGAACGCATAGTCAAGCACGGCGAAATCGAGCCACGCCCTGTTCCGCAGGGGCATGTTCGTTGGCTCACAGACTGCGGCGTTCGCCCGGCGTAGCTTGTCCGTTCGCAGCCCGTCTGTTGGTAGGCGGCGCGCACCGTGTCGGAGAGGCGTCGTGATGAAAAGCAAGCTTGTCGTGGCCGTCGAAGCCGTGCCGTTGTTCCTGGCCGGTAATGCCACTGCACAAAACGGGCAGATGATGAACGGCGGCATGGGCGGAGGTGGCTGGATGGGAGGGTATGGCGGATATTGGTTGCCCATCCTGCTCGTCGTTGTCATTGGCCTCGTGGCGTGGGTCGTTATACAAAAGCGCAAGTGATGCCGAGCACCCGCGCCGCAACCATGAAGCGTTTTCACATTTATCGCGAGCACCGTAGGCTTTGATGCTGTCTTGGCCCTTCACTCGCCGGAAACTGCGCCACACCGCGCGGTTGACGTTGTTCGCGTGGGTGTTCGCGCTGCTCTCTGGCACCGCTAACGCATGCCTGTTGCAACTGACTCCACAGGCTGAGCTTGAAGCCATTCAGTCGCGGGCAGGTACGTCGGTGTCCGACACTGCTGGGCACGCAACGCAGCCTGTGCAGCATGTCCACCACCAAGGCGAGGACGATGGCGACGGGAACGACCCGGCCAAGGTCGTCTGCCTGAAATTCTGCGCCGACGAATCTTCAGCGGTCGTCAAAGGCAAAGCGCTTCACGCCGACGCACTTTTCTCCGTACACCTGTTCGGCGTGGTGTGGCAGCTTACGGCACCCGTTGTCGCACCCTCGGAGTGGATTCCGGTCGAACGGCCTGCCTCAGTCGGGCCGCCGCTCTTCATCCGATTGCGGCGGTTGACGATTTAGCCTTTGCCGGGTCGCCAGCGCGAGCCGCTGTCCGCATTTTTTCCAATACGGCCCCGATCGGCTCGTCCGTGGCATCTGGACATCGCCGGACGACCGAGTTTCCTCCGCCCTTCTTCTTCTTATTGTTTGCACACGATCTGCAACCCCTTAGGAGTTCACCATGACCGCAATTCGCACACTCTTTACCCTGTCTGTCGCCACCCTCGCTACAGCATGTGCAAGCCCAGGTGGCATGAACGCTGCACCCGCCTCGCCTGGTATGTCCGGCATGGCAACTCCCGCGTCCACGGCCGCGGCGGAGCCCCGCATGAAGGCCATGCGGGACATGCACCAGAAAATGATGGATGCCAAGACACCCGCAGAACGTCAGGCCCTGATGGCCGAGCACATGAAAGCGATGCAAGGGGGCATGGCGATGATGAAGGAAATGCCCGGCATGCAGGGCATGGCTGGCATGGTCGATGGCAAAGACATGCCAGTCGACATGGCCAAGCGCCATCAAATGATGAGCGACCACATGGCAATGATGCAGATGATGATGGACATGATGGCGGACCGGATGCCCGGCGCGCCGACCACCAAGTAGTGGGTGCCACCATGAGCACTGCACCCGCCGCCGCCCTTGCATCAGCCGCTTCGGCCTACGGATTCCACTGCGTCTTGACGAAGCAGGACTTCTCACAGGCCATCGTCGACGTCACCGAGGCACTCAAGACCGAGGGCTTCGGCATCCTGACCGATATCGATGTGCAGGCGACCATGAAGGCCAAGCTGGGGATCGAAGGGCGGCCCTATCGAATTCTCGGCGCCTGCAATCCGCCGCTTGCCCACCGCGCGTTGACCGCGGAACCTGATATCGGCTTGTTGTTGCCATGCAATGTCCTGGTTCGCCAGGAAGAAGACGGCCGGCTCGTCGTTGCGTTCATGGACCCCGTGGCGGTGCTGCAGATGACCACCAATCCTGAGGTCGCGCGCGTTGCGCATGAAGTCCGTGCTCGCCTGGACAAGGTCAAGGCCGCGTTGGTCAGCGGCGCTGCCCCGTTGATTCGGAATTGAAGGAAATGCACATGTTTTACGACGGTACTTACTCCATGGGTGGCATGCACGGCCTGTGGTGGCTTTTCTGGATCGCATTCATCGGCGTGCTGATGTTCTACGGCTGGGGCAGCCCGAGCACGAGGCGTCAACGCCCGCGCGAGACGCCGCTCGACGTCTTGAAGCGGCGCCTGGCCAGCGGTGAGATTGCGCCCGAGCAATACGAGCAACGGAAAGCGTTGCTCGACCGTGATGCCAAAGCCACGGGCTGAGGGCGGCATGGCCGCCATGACGCACGATCAATTCCGCTTGACCTTCACACGCTCCCTCGGTCTGTCTTTAACGGATTCGAGACGAAAGGACGCTCCGCCATGAACTCCACCCATCATGACCCCATTCCTTCATCGCCCAGCGAGACATCACATGCATCGTTCGTCAGCCGCCCGCTGAAGCTCACCGTCCTGATGGTGCTTGCCATCGGTGCGTTCTACTTGCTGCGTGAGCACTGGAACCACGTAGCAGGCAATTGGGTTTATCTGCTGCTCCTGGCTTGTCCAGTGATGCACCTCTTTCATCAGCATGGCTCACATGCTGGGCACGGCGACGCGCCTGGTAAGCAGGCGGATCCATACAACAGGTCGATGGATTTGCCTACGCGGCACGATCGACATGCGAACTAGAGAAGCCAAGCACGTTGAAGTCGATGGCAGAAATCCGCTCTGGATGCGATAGTGTGTTGCGTCGGGTTGCAACCGTGTTCATGGTCGCGGTGCCGGTCAACTACTTGTGGGAACTTGGCCAATCGAGTCTGTACCTGCCTCCGAGTCGGTTCAGGGATATGTTGTGGCACTGCTTCGTGGCGAGCCTGGGAGATGGTGTGATCATCGGGCTGATTTATGGAGCCAGTGCAATCCTTTTTCGAGAACGTGCTTGGTACGGTCGAATGTCCCTTGGTCGCTGGGGTGTCCTGCTGACGTCCACCTTGGTCGTCGGCACCTTGGTCGAGTGGACCGGACTTCGCCTGCAACGATGGTCCTATGCCGACACGATG
>JBBROR010000352.1:0-3485 GCA_038229175.1 Acetobacterales bacterium
CCAGGAAGACGCCACCCCCCGCACCCTGCTCGCCTTCGCCAGGGAACGCGGCCTGGCCGAGATCGTGGTTCCCCGCATCATCCTCACAACGGCCAAACTGCCATTGCTGGGCAGCGGAAAAATTAATTACCCCGCAGTCACCGCGCTGGTGGCCGAACAGCGCAAGGCCGTCCCCCAGCCTGTGGATTAATTCATGATGGGTTTGGGTCGCTTCACCCAAAATCATCACGCTCTAGCCTTCGACCTCCACAGCCTTCCCACCTTCGATCAGCAGAAACCGCGTCCCCACATTCGCCACGAAACGCCGGTCATGCGACACCAGCACACACGTCGCATCATGCGCCAACAGCTCGGCCTCCAACTGCTCCTGCCCGGGAATGTCCAAATGGTTGGTTGGCTCATCCAGAAGATAAAAATTCGGCTCCGCCAAACGCAACGCCAGCAGTCCCAGCCGCGCCTTTTGCCCCGGCGACATCCGCGCGATCAAGCGCCCCTGCGTGTCGATGCTGAACCCCGCACTCGCCAGCAGCCGCGTCGCCTGCGCATCGCCGATCCCCGGCCGCCCCGACACAAACCGATGCGGCGTCTGATCGTCGGGCAGATGCGCCATGCCCTGGTCGGCATAGCCCAACGCCACGCTCGGGCTCACCGAGACCCCCGCCACTTCCTCGCTCACAGCGCGGCGCAGTAACGTCACCAACTGCGTTTTGCCCACGCCGTTGCGCCCCAGCAGCACCAGTCGATCCCCCTGCCGAAGATCGAATTTCTCAACATTGAACAGCACACGTCCATCCGGTGCCCGCACGACAAGCTTGCGCAAGGACACCAGCACCTTGGCATGCGTGCCACGATTGCCCAGGCGGATATCACCCGAACGTTCACTGTGGACCGGTCGCAAGCTCTGCTCCAGGCGCTCGGCCCGATCGCGCAACTGCATCGATTTCTTCTGCAACAGATCGCTGCCGCTGTTCACACCGATATTCTTTAGCTCGCCGGCATTGCGCCTGAGACGATCAACCTCCTTGGCATCCTTCGCGTTCTTCCGTTCGATCGCCGCATCGTCGTCTGCCAGTAACAATTTCGCCCGCGAATAGGCATGCGCGTAGATCCGGCTCACGGTCGGCCGCAAGAACAGCGTCCGCGTGGTGGTGTTATCGAGAAAGCTTCGATCATGGCTCGCGATCAGCATCGGCGTCCGCGAGGCCACGCCATTGATCCAGCCTTCCAGCAACGCAATCTTCTCGCCGTCCAGATGATTGGTCGGCTCGTCCAACAGCAGCGCGTCCGGCTCGCGGATCCACACCCGCGCCAGCAACGCCAGCCGCTGCCAGCCGCCGCTCAACCGCCCCACCTCGCGCGCACGCAGATCATCCGGCGTCTCGAATTCATCGAGCACCACGCCAACCCGCCATTCGTCCTGCTCCCGCTGCGCCGCCGGCAGCGCCCGGCGCACCGCCTCGTGCAAGGTCAGCCCCAGCAAACTGTCCGGCATGTCCTGTTCGACATACCCCACGGTCACCCCGCGCGAGAGCACCACACTCCCAAAATCCGGCTCGGCCAGCCCGGCCACGCACCGCAACAACGTCGACTTCCCACCGCCATTGGCAGCGATCAACCCAATCCGGTCGCCCGGCCCGAACGTAAATCCAATATCGCGAAACAAAGGCCGCGGCGTCACAACGCCGAGATCACGCAGACTGATAAGTGCCATGAGGGAAGTCCAATCCGTCGCCGGCCCAGACGAAACAGGCAGGCGGATGCAACTCGGGCAGTCCGGACGGAAGTGGGAACCTCAGGCGGCGCTGCCCTGCGTAAACCTAGCGCAGGGCAAAACCGGGGCCACGGCGGCGACGTTGGTCAGATCTACGCAAACGCCCCTCCTGTCACCCTCGTAGGCCGGGCAGTGCCCGCCATCTTCACCTTCAATACTCATATTCGTATGTAATACCAACCTGGTTCCCCGTCGGCGGAGCCCCCGGCGTTGCGTTCGCGGCCGGCGACGGCGCCACGCCCAGATCCCCCTCCAACCGCAGCCCGGTCGCCAGATCGATCCGCACCGTGGCCTGGCTGCCAGATCCGGTGGCAGACTGCTTCGCCCCCAGATAAACGCCCCGGGCAATGCTGCGCCCCGCCTCCACCGAAGTTCGCCCTGGCCCGCCACCCACCGACAGCACGTCCAATCCCAGCCGTTTGCGCACCGAGCCCAACGGATCGAACCCGCCGCTGCCGCCCAAATCGGCGATCTGCGCCAGCGCGGCCGCAATCTGCGCCAACTGGAACGGTGTCAGCTGCGATGCGCTGCGCCGAAAAAGCAGCTGCGCCAGCACCTCGTCCTGCGGCAGCTCCGGCACCGAACTCAGCCTGATCTTGGGCGCACTTGCATTGCCCGTGATGGAAAGCGTGGCTACCACATTGGCGGACAAGGCCGTTGCCGCGAAATCCAGGCCCGGATCGATCGGCAGATGCCCGTCGAAATACACTTTTCCTGTCGTGAAATTCAGGCTCTGCCCCGCCAGGCTGAATTGGCCCCGCCGCAAGGTAAACCCGCCCTCCGGCTTCGGCGCCGCCGCCGTGCCGCCGATATGCAACCTGCCGCCCAACTCTGCATCCAGCCCCCGGCCCCGCAGAAATATCTGGCCCGGCGCGGTCAGCTCGATATCAAGCGAGATCGGCACCGCTGGCGGAGGCGGCGGCGGGCCGGGCTGGCGTATCGTCAGCTCCGGCAGGCGGGAGGGCAGTCGTTGCGGAATGTTGATCTCCGCCCGGCTGATGCGAACGGCACCCCGCACCGCCATCGCCGTCTGCACCTCGCCCGTCAGCGCGAAATCCGCATCCAGCCGCGTCGTCAGCAGATCGCTCGAAATCGGGCTGGCATTGCGGGCGGCCAACTTGATGTCGATCGGCATCGGCGCGGCCAGTCCCACGCTGCCGCTGGCGCCCAAGGTGCCCGCGCCGGCCTTGGCTGTCAGGCTCTCGAGCACCAGGCGATCCGGCCGGGCCTGCACCCGCGCCTCGATATCACTGAGCCGCACCCCCTGCGCGGGCAGCGTAAAGGAGCCGTTATGCAGCACGATGGTCCCCTCGGGCTTCGGCTCGCGCCCCGTTATGGTTGCATCCAGATCCATCAGGCCGCGCATCTGCGCTTCGGCGGCGGCCAGGAACGGGTCGAGCAACGCGAGATCGAACCGCCCTTGCGCCCGCAGATCGTAGGCGCCTCCCGACGCCACCGGCACAATCCCCGTCACCGTCAGCAAGGACGCGCCGGTAGACACGCGCGTGTCGATCCGCGCCACGGCACCCCGCAGATCCGCCGTCGCCTCCAATCGCAACGCCGGCATCCCGCGCGGCTGGCGCACCCGCAGATTGCTGCCCGACACGCGCACTGTGCCGGTCGGTGCGGCCGTGGTGCCCTGGATGCGCGCCTGTGCCGTCAATGTGCCCTCGGCCTGGAGGGACGGATCCGCAATCCGCGCCAGCTCCGCCGG
>JBBROR010000353.1:0-3471 GCA_038229175.1 Acetobacterales bacterium
CCACATCCGCCGTTCTGGGCGAGCCCCTGCTGTTCAAGGGCCGAGACTTTGCCCAGACCGACATCGAACCTGCTCTGAAGGACTGACATGCCTGAGTTTTTTCTGGAGCTGTTCAGCGAGGAAATCCCCGCGCGCATGCAGGCGCGGGCGGCTGAGAACCTCGAAATCTACGTTCGTAGCAAGCTCGCTCTTGTGCTGCCGGATTTCCCCCCGCCCGGTGGTGAAGTGAAATCCTTTTACGGGCCGCGTCGGATATCGTTATCGGCAGAGCTACGCGAGTCCATTCCTGGCATTACAACAAAATCGCTTGGTCCCCGGCAGACAGCACCGGAGGCCGCGATTGCAGGCTTTCTTCGCAAGCACGGCGCCGTGAGGAAAATGCTCAAAACTGAGGGAGATTTTTGGTTCGTCGAGATAGCGACGCCAGAGCGTTCAGTTGTAAATTTGATTCAAACGGAACTCCCCTCACTCATTCGCAACTTCAAATGGCCAAAATCGATGCGCTGGGGCGGCACTTCCACGCTTACCTGGGTCCGCCCACTTCGCCGCATTACCTGCTTGCTCGACGGTGCCGTGGTGCCGTTTGATCTGATTGATGGCGCGGATGATGGGCACGGGCTGGTGGCCGCGAACCAGAGCGAAGGCCATCGTTTCCTGTCGCCGGGTCCATTCACCGTGACTTCAGCCGCGCAGTGGCGGCAAGAACTTCGCGCCCGCCATGTGCTCGTTGATGTCGCTGATCGTCGCGCCATCGTGGCCGACGGCGTGGCGGCGTTGGCCGCCGCGCATCAGTGCACAGTGGTCGAAGATTCCGGTCTGCTGGACGAGGTCGCCGGTCTCGTGGAATGGCCGGTGCCGCTGCTTGGCCGGATCGACGATGCGTTCATGGATCTGCCGGCTGAGGTCATGCAGGTCTCGATGCGGGTCAATCAGCGCTACTTCGCGTTGCGCCGGGCCGACGGCTCGGCCGCGCCGTATTTCGCCTTCGCCGCCAACATCGCGGCCACCGATGGCGGCACCGCCATCATCGCCGGCAACGAGCGGGTGTTGCGCGCACGCTTCTCGGACGCACGGCATTTCTGGGATCTTGATCGGACGCGGACCTTGGAAAGCCGCGTGGCAGCGCTGGACGCGATCACGTTCCACGCAAAGCTGGGAAGCCAGGGTGCCCGTGTCGCCCGCATCGTGAAGCTGGCCGGCACGATTGCCCGACATGTGGGCGCCGACCCCGCCTTGGCCGAGCGCGCGGCGCTGCTGGCCAAGGCCGATCTGACAACCGGCATGGTTGGCGAATTTCCAGAGCTTCAGGGCGTGATCGGTGGCCATTACGCCCACCATGACGGCGAACACGCTGACGTGGCCGCTGCGGTGCGCGATCACTATGCCCCGAAAGGCCAGGGCGACGACGTGCCGTCCGCGCCGGTCACGATTGCCGTAGCACTGGCCGACAAGTTGGACATTCTGGCGGGATTTTTTGCCATCGGCGAAAAGCCAACCGGCTCCGGCGACCCGTTTGCGCTGCGCCGGGCCGCACTTGGCGTCCTTCGCATCGTGCGCGAGAACAGGTTGCGGCTAAGGCTATCGGACCTGATCGTAGCTGCCGGGCTGTCTGCGCCTGTCGAACTTCTGGACTTTCTCGCCGAGCGCCTTCGCGTCCAGCTCCGCGCCGAGGGCGCCCGGCACGACGTGCTGACCGCCATTCTCAGCCAGGGCATCGATGACGATTTTACCCGCCTGCTGGACCGGGTCGATGCGCTGGCAATCATGATCACCACCAACGATGGAAGGAACCTTCTCGCCGCCGCCAAACGCGCCGCGAACATCCTGCGCATCGAGGAAAAGAAGGACGGACCACATGATGGTCCAGTCGATCGGGCTCTGTTTGTGATACCAGAAGAAGAATTGCTCTCTCAGCGTCTCGACAGCGTGATGCCCGCCGTGCAACAGGCGGCGACTAACGAGCAATTCGTTCAAGGTATGTCCGAACTCGCCACCCTCCGCGCACCGCTGGATGCCTTCTTCGCGGCCGTGACGGTCAACGATACAAACCCGGGCCTGCGAGCGAATAAATTACGACTTCTCTCCCGCGTGCGTGCCGCCATGTCTCTGGCGGCAGACTTCTCCAAGATCGACGGCTAAGGAAATCACCATGTCCAAATGGGTTTACAGCTTCGGCGCCGGCCATGACGAAGGTCGGGCAGACATGCGCAACCTGCTCGGCGGCAAGGGTGCCAACCTGGCTGAGATGGCCTCCATCGGGCTGCCGGTGCCGCCGGGCTTCACCATCACGACAGACGTCTGCACCGCCTATTACAACAACGAGGAAAACTATCCCTCCGACCTCAAGGGCCAGGTCGAGGCCGGGCTCGGCCTGATCGAAGGCGCCGTCGGCCTGAAATTTGGCGACCCGGAAAAACCGCTGCTGGTGTCCGTCCGCTCCGGCGCCCGCGTATCGATGCCCGGCATGATGGATACCGTGCTGAACCTGGGCCTCAACGACGCCACCGTTCTGGGCCTTGCCAAGGCTTCCGGCGACGAGCGTTTCGCCTGGGACAGCTTCCGCCGGTTCATCCAGATGTATGGCTCGGTGGTGCTCGGCGTCGACCATCACCGCTTCGAAGAGATCATTGAGACCGCCAAGCACGATGCCGGAGTCGTTGAGGACACGGGCCTCACGGCCACGCATTGGCAGCAGGTGGTCGAAGGCTACAAGGACATGGTGGCCGAAGCCACCGGCAAGCCGTTCCCGATGGACCCGCACGAGCAGCTTTGGGGCGCCATTACCGCGGTGTTCGGCAGCTGGATGAACCCGCGCGCCAACACGTATCGCCGCCTGCACGACATCCCCGCCAGTTGGGGCACGGCTGTGAACGTGCAGGCGATGGTGTTCGGCAACATGGGCGCCGACTGCGCCACCGGCGTGTGCTTCACCCGCGATCCGTCGACCGGCGAGAACATCTTCTACGGCGAATACCTGGTCAACGCCCAGGGCGAAGACGTGGTGGCCGGCATCCGCACGCCGCAGCCGATGGCCAGCCTGCGCGCCAAGCCGGGCGAGACGCCGATGGAAGTGGCGATGCCCAACGCCTACAACGAGCTCATGCAGGTCCGTGACACGCTGGAGCGTCACTACAAGGACATGCAGGATATCGAATTCACCGTGCAGCAGAACAAGCTGTATATGCTGCAGACCCGAAACGGAAAGCGCACCGCCGCTGCCTCGCTGCGCATCGCCGTCGAGATGGCCAACGAAGGCCTGATCGACCGTAACGAGGCGATCAAGCGCGTCAATCCAGCCTCGCTCGACCAGCTTCTGCACCCAATGCTGGACCCCAAGGCGCCGCGCACGCTCATCAGCAAGGGGCTTCCGGCCTCGCCGGGTGCGGCCTGCGGCGTGGTGGTGTTCTCCGCCGATGAGGCCGAGATGCGCGCCGCCAAGGGCGAAGCGGTCATTCTCGTGCGGATCGAGAC
>JBBROR010000354.1:0-3454 GCA_038229175.1 Acetobacterales bacterium
GCCTGGGAGATGACGTCGGTGGAGATGCCAAGCCGCGCCGCCTCCTCGCCGCGCGGGATGATGCGCAGTTCCGGCCGCAGCACGCCGGCGTTGGCGGCCACGTTGGAAAAGCCGGGCATGCGGCGCATGGCGGCTTCGACGGACGCCACGCCGCGCTCCAACGCCACCGGATCGTCGCCACTCATCGTCACCGCCAGCTCGCGCTCGCCGCGTTCGTTCACGTACCAACCGCGCATGTCCGCCACGGCCGCCAGCTTGCGGGACAATTCCGCCTCGATCTGCTTTTGCGACCGCGACCTGTCGCCGCGCGGCACCAGGTTCACCTTCATCGTGGCTTTGCGGACTTCGTTGCTCTGCCCCGTGGGCGTGGCACCGCCCACAACATACACAGACGCCACTTCGGGGATCTGTCGCGCCACCTTGGCGGCTTCGTCCGTCTTGGCCCGCGTTGCTTCCAGATTGGCGCCGGGCGGCAGTTCCAGCCACATCACGATGCGGCTACTGTCCTGGGCTGGCAGAAAGCCGGTGGGCAGCAAGGTGGTCGACGCGATCGACAGCGCGAACAGAAGGAGCCCGGCCACCATCGTCCGTTTCGGGGCCGCGATGGTCATTTGCAACACGCGCAGATACGCCCGCATCACCCAGCCGTCTTTCTGCTCCCGCCCGGCATCGCGATGCGGCCTCAGCATATAGGCGGCCGCCAGCGGCGTGATGAGGCGCGCCACCAGGAGCGACACCAGCACGGCGGCCGCCACCGTCAGGCCGAATTGCTTGAAATACTGCCCAGGAATGCCACCCATGAAACTGACGGGCGCGAACACCGCCACGATGGTGAGCGTGATCGCCACCACGGCCAGGCCGATCTCGTCGGCCGCCTCGATCGCCGCATCGTAGGGTTTCTTGCCCATGCGGATATGGCGGACGATGTTCTCGATTTCCACGATGGCGTCGTCGACGAGGATGCCGGTCACCAGGGTTATGGCCAGCAGGCTGATGAAATTGAGGGAAAAACCCATCGCCTGCATGGCGGCGAAGGCGGGGATGATCGACAGCGGAATGGCGATGGCGGTCAGCATTGTCGCCCGCCAGTCGCGCAGGAAGATCATCACCACGATCACGGCCAGGATGGCGCCCTCGATCAGCGAGTGCATGGCCGACAGATAGCCGCCGCGGCTGATGCGCACGCCGTCATCGATGAGCCGATACGTGACGTCCGGATTGGCGGCGGCGATCTCGGCCAGGCGCGCGGTGACGCGGTCGGCCACATCCACCTCGCTGGCGTTCTTGCTGCGAAACACCGCGAAGGTGACCACCGGCTGGCTGCCGTCGATGCGCGCGAAACCCAGGGGCTCCTCGTAGGAATCGGTGACCTCGCCCAGATCGGACAGGGTTGCCTGCCGTCCGCCAGGCAGTGCGATGCGGGTGGCGCGAAGCTGGTCCAGCGAGGTGGCGCCACCGAGGGTGCGGATGGTTTGTTGCTGGCCGCCAAGATCGGCCCTGCCGCCGGCGGAATCCACCGACGTGGCGCGAAGCTGGGCATTCACGTCGGCCGCCGACAGGCCCAGCCCCGCGAGGCGGGCTGGATCGAGGCTGACGCGGATCTCACGCGTGGCGCCGCCGATGCGCCGGACCTGCCCCACGCCGGACAGGCCCTGGATGCCGCGGATGGTGGTGTCGTCCACGAACCAGGACAGGCCTTCCAGCGTTTTGCCGGGCGCTGATACCGCGTAGGTCAGGATCGCCTGGCCCACCACGTCGATCCGCTCGATCACGGGGTCGTCGATGGTGCGCGGCAGATCGCCGCGGATCTTGGCCACCGCGTCCTTGACATCGTTCAGCGCGCGGTCGGTGCTGATTTCCAGCCGCAGTTCCACCGCGGTGACGGACACGGCGTCGGTGACGGTCGATGTCACGTGCTTCACGCCGGTGACAGCGGCAATGCTGTCCTCGATCTTCTTGGTGACCTGCGCCTCCAGCTCGGACGGCGCTGCCCCGCTCTGGGTGACGGTGACGGCGATGATCGGAATGTCCACGCTGGGCGCGTTGGTGATCGGGATCATCTTGAACGCAACGAGGCCAAGCGCCATCAGCACGGCGAACAGCACCAAAGCCGGCGTGGGATTGCGGACCGATGCGCCGGAGATCTTGAAGGCCATGATCTGGTCCTACTGCGGGACTGCGGTGACGCGATCGCCATTGCGAACGAAGGTGCCGGAGATGGAGACCACCTGTTCGCCTGGGGCCACCCCGTCTTCAATCTGGGCCGATTTGCCGTCGCGCAAGCCCACGCGCACCTTTCTCGTGGCAACGATACCATTGGCCACCACCTGCACCTCGGCGCCATCCGCCCGCATCAGCACCGCCGAAAGCGGCACCAGCACGCCACTGGCGCGCGCCACCTCAACGCGCGCCCGGGCAAAGCCACCCAACGGCACACCTGCACTGTCATCCAGCGAAATCCTTACGCGACCCAGCCGCGAAACCGGCGACACCTCGGGCGACACCAGCCGCACGCGGCCGGTGCGAGGCTCCTTGTAGCCGGTGATCTCGATGCGCGCACCTTGCCCCGCGCGTAGCCGCGCGAGGGTGGTTTCCGGCACGGCGGCGTCCAGCTCCAGCGTGCCGTCGGCGATGATGCGAAACAGCGGCTCACCGGTCATGCCCACCACGGCGCCAAGGCGCGCGGTGCGTCGGCTGATCCGGCCGGCGACAGGCGCGCGGATCTCGGTGCGGGCCAGCCGCGCCTCGATCTCGAGCCGCTGGGCGGTGGCCAGCGCGTGGTCAGCCAAGGCCGCGTCCAGCTGCGCCTGCGCCGCGCCCACCTGGGCGGCCGCCACCTGGCTGTTGGCCTCGCGCTGTTCATAGGTCTCACGCGATGCGGTGCCGGTGGACAGCAGCGAACGCGAGCGGGCCAGCGACAGGCCAGCCTGCACCTGGGTGGCGCGGCTCTGCGCAATCTGCGCGCGGGCTTGCGCGGCGGACGCGTCGGCGCGGGCCATCTGCGCGTCGAACTGCGCCCGATTGGCCTCCAGCGTGTCGCTTTGCAGCCGTGCCAGCACCTGGCCCTGCGTGACCAGATCACCCTCTTCGACCAGGATCTCCAGAATTGGCTGGCCATCGAGCTGGGTGTTCACCAACACCTCATCACGCGCCACGAGGCTTCCGGTGGCAGCCACCCACTCGATGATCTCGCCGGCCTGCGCCGGCACCACCGTCACGGCCGGCGGCAATGATGCCAAAGGCTGCGGCGCCGCGATCGCGGAGTGCATCAGGCCGGCGAACACGAGGCAAAGCGCCAAGCCGCAGGCGACGCGTCTCATAAATGGGCCTCCTGGCTCGCAGGGCGGCAGAACCGTTCCAGAAGCAGCTTGAGCGCGGCTGCTAGCCGCTCGGGCGCGATGCCGTGCGAACCGGCGCCCTGGACACAAAGCCCATCGCCCAGCGCCACGATCAA
>JBBROR010000355.1:0-3448 GCA_038229175.1 Acetobacterales bacterium
CGGCGTTCGGCCCGGCCTCGCCGTGGTCATCGTCGGCGACGATCCGGCGAGCCAGGCCTATGTCAAGTCGAAAAGCAAGACCGCCGCGGCCAGCGGCTTTCACTCGCTGCAGCACACTCTATCTGCCGCGACCAGCGAGGCGGAACTGCTCGCCCTGATCGCCGTCCTGAACGCCGATCCGGCCGTCCACGGCATTCTGGTGCAATTGCCGCTGCCCAAGGCGATCGACGCGATCAAGGTGATTGAGGCGATCGCGCCGGAAAAGGACGTCGACGGCTTTCATCCGGTCAACGCCGGGCGCCTCGCCATCGGCGACACGGCCCGCGCGCTGGTGCCGTGCACGCCAGCCGGAGCGATGATTCTGCTGCGGCAGACCGCGGCTGCGCTCGGTGTCAGCCTGCCGGGCAGCGAGGCGGTCGTGGTCGGGCGTTCCAATATCGTGGGCAAGCCCATGGCTCACCTCCTGCTCGCCGAACATTGTACCGTCACGATCGCCCACTCGCGCACGACGGAGCTTCCTGCCGTCGTTCGGCGCGGCGACATCGTGGTGGCGGCGGTCGGCCGCCCCGAGATGGTGCAAGGCGATTGGCTGAAACCCGGGGCGATCGTCATCGACGTCGGCATCAACCGGGTCGCGGGCGCGGACGGCGGCAAGGCCCGGCTCGTGGGCGACGTTGCCACCGCCGCGGCGCTGACCCACGTGCGCGCCATCACGCCTGTTCCGGGCGGCGTGGGCCCCATGACGATCGCCATGCTGATGGACAACACGCTCACGGCGGCCTGTCGCGCGGCGGGGCGGGCGCCGCCGGGGATCTAGCCCGTCTTCGCGGATTGGGCCGATTTTGAGGGTCCGGCGTGTGATGGGTCAAGAGGTTAGACCAAAAGGTCTTCACTACAATCGACGGCTTGGTGCAGGTCGGCGGTGGTGATGGTGGGCGGCGGTTGCGGCGGCAGACGAAGCTTCAGGCGATTGATCAGCAGTTGCAGTTCGGGCTCCGGCTGAGTGTAGCGCATCAGCCTGATCTCACGCCCGTCCGTCGTTGGCAGATGCACGTCGATCATCTGCACGGCGGCGAACTTCTCCAGAGCGCTTCGCGCCGTCAGTCCCGGCGCCAGAGCCTGCAGCCGGCGGGTCAAGGTGATCTGCAGGCAGTACGCCAGGAAGGCGACGAAGATGTGCGCCTCGATGCGCTTCTCGTCTTGATGGAAGATCGGCCGGATGGCCAAGTCCCCCTTCAACGTCTTGAAGGCTTGTTCGACCGCAACCAGCTGCACGTAGTATTGCCAGAGTTCGGCGGGATCGCCGTCGGTCAGATTGGTGCGCAGCAGATAGCGGCCCTCGCGCCGCCGCGCCGCGCGCAGCTTCTTGCGCTCGAGCACGAAGCTGAGCGCGCCGCTCTGTTCGTCGACGGCGGTCTTCACCAAGCGCCACGCGCTCGGCGCCTTGGAGCGCGCCGCACCCAGCTTCATCAACAGCTCTTGGCGCGAGACGTTCATCGCGGCCAGCTGATGCAGCCGCTTCCAAAGCCACTTCAGCTGCCGCTGCCGCATCGCTCGTTCCTTGGCGACCCGGTCGTCACTGTGGGCGAAGACGTAGAGTTCGCCGTCCTGGGCCAACAGTTTGACCTGCACGCCCTCCCTCGCCTGCTGCCAGGGCTTGTCAACGAGGTGCTTCTCCAGCCGTGTGAGCCGCCCCTTCGGCGTGCCCACCAGGTACCGCACCGGCGGCTCGCCGGCCCGCATTTCGGCCAGTACCGCCTCGGTGGGGATACCGCGATCCATCACCCACACCCGCCGCGCCTTGCCGTACTGCTGCTCGATCTTGGCCAGGAACGTGCGCAGCGTGGTGCAGTCGGCGGTGTTGCCGGGCAGCACCTCGTAGGCCAGCGGCAGGCCCTCGGGCGTCACCACCAGGGCGATCACCACCTGCGGGCAGTCGGGGCGCTTGTCGCGGCTGTAGCCGTGGCGGCGCTTGTCGCCCTCGGGCACGTCGGAGGCGTTGATCTCGAAGTAGGTGCTGGTCAGGTCGTAGAGCAGCACGTCGAAGCGGGCGTTGAACAGGTCGCGCCAGCGCTGCGTCAGGTGGGCAAACAGCGTCTCCTTGTGGTCCAGCAGCCGGTCGTGGCAGGCGTAGAGCTTGTGCGCCTCGGCGAGGCCGAAGTCGCCGCCGAGCAGGTCGGCCATGGCGCTGTTGTCGAACCACTCGCGATGCAGCCGCCACTCGCTGCCGGGAGCGATCAGGCGGTAGGCGACGAGGACCTGCAGGATGCGGTCCCAACGGGTTCCCTTGCGGCTGGGCGGCAGGCGTTGGGCCCAGAAGTCATCGAGCCCGAGGTCGCGCCACAGGAGGCCGGCGAGCCAGCAGGCGCCCCACTGGCGTGGCCGGCAAAGGCGCAGGTCGGACAGGCGCAGCCGCACGACCGCGGCATCCGCGGCGACGGCCTCGCAGCGATCCTCGGGGAACAGCGCCAGGGTTTTCGCCACGCCGGCATCGGCATCGAAGACCTCGATGGCTTTGCGCCAAGCGGCGGCTTGTGAGGAGTTGATCTCGCCCAGATAGAGCACTTGGCGTTGCACCACCCGACCGTCGTCGAGCCGTCTGTTCTCGACGATATTCCAGTAGTGGTGGGTCTTGCCGTCTTTGTTGCGCTGGGTGCGTCGCAAGAACATGACGGATTGAGACTATGCACACTTGCCGTAGCTTGAAAAGAGGGTAGGTCTTCACTACAGACGTTTGCAACGGCTATCCAGCCCCGCCCATATACTTATCAGACGCTTAGGTCATCAAAAAAACCGCCAAAACCCATTCCGCCTTCGCGAATCCGCGAAGACGGGCTAGCCGCGCTGCAAGCGGTTCCGGCCGCCCGTACGTGCCGATCCTGTGTGGTTGATCACACAGGCAGCGGCTGCGCTTTGTTACAGACGCTGCCGAAGCCGGCGCCTGCAAGTCACTCTGCTTGACCGCGCGAAGGGACCAGTGTCCGATGGAGCGGCCAGGGGATGTCCGTCATGCAAACGCTCGCGCAGATAACGTTCTTCCAGAACATCGTCGACCTCAAATACGAGCGCTTCGACCGCCGCTGTGCCTGGAAGCGGTACGAGGACGGGGAGGTGATCGTCGATTTCGAGGATCCCTCGAGCGACGTCTACTTCATCATTTCGGGCGAGGTCCGGGTGCTCATTCGCACGGCCGCCGGCAAGGAGATCATCCTCGGCGAACTGCGTACCGGCCATTTCTTCGGCGAGCTCGCGGCCATCGACGGCGTCAAGCGTTCGGCCAACGTGACGGCGCTCACGCGGGCCGATCTGTGCATCATGCCGGCCCCGGTGTTCCGCGAGATCGTCTTTGCGTCGTCCGTCGCCTGCGAGAAGGTGCTGCGCCTGCTGACCGGCCGCGTGCGCGAACTCAACGCACGCCTCGCCGAACATTCGATTTTCGATCTCAAGC
>JBBROR010000356.1:0-3428 GCA_038229175.1 Acetobacterales bacterium
CCGCATCCCCACCTGCGCCACCCCCGCCTTCGACAACCGATAAACCCCCGGCCGCACCTTCTCAAACCACCCATAAACATTCCGCAACAAAATACCCCCCGCATCCTCCGCCTCCCCGCGCAGATCCCGAGGCCGCTTCGGCCCATCGCGCATCGCCGCCACGCACTCCAACGCCCGCTGCCGATACGCCGTCATAATCGGCTGCCGGGTCGAGCCGCCCACCGCCGGGTTCCCCCGCCGCCGCCCATGCTCCCGCAGAACCTTCTTCCGCTGGGCCAAATTAATCCGCGGCTTATTAGGCGCCGGCTCCGCCAACACCTCCACCCAAGCCTTCCCAACATCCACCGCCAGCAACCCCACCCCCAAGAACCGGCACCACTTCCGAACCCGCCGGTCCCGATCCCGCCCCCGCCTGCTCGCCACCACTGCCAGCCACACCTCATCCGCCAGATGCAGCCGATCCACCGCCTGCAACACCAGCTCCAACGTGAACGACAGCTTGATCTCCGTCACCACCAGCAACGGCGCCTCACCCCCGCGCACCGCCACAATGTCGCAGCCGCAAACCTCCCCCTTCACCGCAAAGCCACGCGCCTCAAGGAAGCTCTTCAACGCCGGATAAAGCGCTGTCTCAGCAGGTCGGGCGGGCGAATCGGGCACACCCAACCCTCACAGCCTTCCGCTTGCATTTGCGCAAAGGCCGCATGATCATCCGCTCAACTTCCTCCGCACGAAAGGGAGAAGTCCAGTGTCGGCCCTCACACACAGTGAACGGCACCTCGCAAGCGATGCCGATAGACGTCAGCAGTAACGCCACCAGGCCGTCGCAGAACGGTTTACAGAACGGGAGATGTCGAATGCGTGCCTTCGTCGCAGCCTTGTTACTCATGTTGGGCTTGGCACCCCACGCGCAGGCCCAATTCTCCCCCACCGAGGCCGGCCTGGAATTCTACAAGATCGGCGACTTCAAACTGGAAAGCGGCGAAGTGGTGCGTGATTTCAGCATCGCCTACATGACGCAGGGCACGCTGAACGCGAAGAAATCCAACGCCGTGCTGATGGTCACCGCCATCAGCGGCAATCATCACCGGGTCGATTTCATGATCGGGCCCGGCCGCGGCATCGACACCGACAAGCTCTTCGTCATCAAGACCAACGCCATCGGCAACGGCCTCACCACCTCGCCCAGCAACAGCGCCACCCAGCACGGCACCGCCTTCCCGCATTTCTCGCTGCGCGACATGGTGGAAAGCCAGAACCTGCTCCTGCAGCATCTCGGCATCGACCATCTGGTGGCCGTCACCGGCGCCTCGATGGGCGGCATGCAAACCCTGCAATGGGGCGTCAGCCACCCCACCATGATGGACAGCCTGATCGCACTTACGCCCATGGCCCGCACCGCGCCGTGGTCCATCGCCATCAACGAGGCCACCCGCCACGCCCTGATGCTTGACCCCGCCTTCAACAACGGCAACTACACCACCCAGCCGGAAAAAGGCTGGCGCATGCGCGCGGATGTGCTGCAGGTGCTCGGCACCCGCACGCCAGACGCCATGCGCGCGCAATTCCCTGAGCCGATGGACGTTCTGGCCTGGATCAAGGCGCAGGAGGACGCGGTGGTAAAATCCGGCTTCGACGCCAATGATTGGATCGCCCAAACTTGGGCCTACGATCGGCACAATGTGGGAGACACCCAGATCGACGGCAAGAAACCCTTCGGCGGCGACCCCATCCGCGCGCTACGCAGCGTGAAGGCCAAGTCCCTGCTGATGACCGGCCTACTCGACCTCTACAACCCCGTCGAAGAAGCCCGCGATGCCGCAGCCATAATCCCGGATGGCCGCTACGTCGCAATCCCGTCGGTGCAAGGCCACGTCGCCGCCGCCGCCGGCTTCAAACCCGCGGATATCACCTTCATCAACACCACGGTGCGGGATTTCCTGGCCGACGTAACCGATGGTGGACGCAAGCTGCAATGATCAACTTTGAGGGCGTGTTGATGATCGTTCGAAACTGGATTGCCGGCCTGCTGCTGAGCGCACTGCTGCCCCTCTCAGCGCAGGCCGAACCCCAAACCGTGCGCATCGCCAAGCAATTCGGCGTCTCCTACCTTCCACTGATCATCATGCAGGAAGAAAAACTGCTGGAAGCGGAAGGCAAATCCCGCGGCCTCGACCTGGTGGCGGAGTTTCTCACCATCGGCAACGGCGGCGCCATCAACGACGCCCTGATCTCGGGGAATCTCGACTTCGCCTCGGGCGGCGTCGGCCCGATGCTGACGATCTGGGGCAAGACGCGCACCAATCTGAAGGTGAAGGGCGTGGCCACCTTGAACGCCATGCCAATCTGGCTGAACACCAGCAACCCCAAGATCAAGACGATCAAAGACTTCTCCGACACCGATCGAATTGCACTGCCCGCCGTCAAAATCACCATCCAGGCCATCGTGCTGCAAATGGCCGCCGCACACGCATTCGGGCCGGCCAATTTCGACCAGCTCGACCGTCTGACCGTCTCGCTCGGCCACCCAGACGCGTTTGTGGCGCTGATGAGCTTTCGCAGCGAGATCAACAGCCACTTCACCTCTGCCCCCTTCATGTATCAGGAGCTGGAGGACAGCCGAATTCATCGTGTGCTGAACAGCTACGACGTGCTGGGCGGCCCCCACACCTTCAACGCGGTCTGGGCCACCACGAAGTTTCATGATGCCAATCCCAAAGTCACCGAAACCTTCCTCGCGGCCCTCGACCGCGCCCAGAAGATGATCGTGGCTGACCCCACCAAGGCCGCCGAACTCTACATCCGCAACGAAAAATCGAAAATTCCACTGGCAAAGGTGCTCGAGATCATCAAGCTGCCCGAGAACGAATGGACAATGGTGCCAAAGCAGGTGATGAAATTCGCCACCTTCATGAACCAGACCGGCGCGGTCTCCACCAGGCCCGATAGCTGGAAAGACCTCTTCTTCACCGACATCCACAACCTGGCCGGTAACTGAAAATGCCCAGCAACAGCCTAGAGATTCGCAAACTCACGCCGGTGATCGGTGCCGAGATCTTCGGCGTCGACCTCGCAGCCCCCATGGACAGCCAGACCTTCGACACCATCCACCAGGCGCTGATGGACAACCTCGTCATCTTCTTCCGCGACCAGGCGATGGACCACGCCCAGCAAACCGCCTTCGGCGCCCGTTTCGGCAAGCTGCATATCCACCCGGCAGCGCCCTCCGTGCCCGGCCACCCCGAAGTGATGATCATCCACGCCGACGCGAACTCGAAATACGTCAACGGCGAAAGCTGGCACTCAGACGTCAGCTGCGACGAGGAGCCACCGATGGGCTCCATCCTGCACATCAACACGCTGCCCGATGTCGGCGGAGACACGATGTTCGCCAACATGTACGCGGCGTTCGAGGCGCTTTCCACGCC
>JBBROR010000357.1:0-3416 GCA_038229175.1 Acetobacterales bacterium
CACATGGCACAAGATATCTACCAGACAGTCACAGACCAACTTATCGCCGCGATTGAAGCTGGTGCAGATAAATGGGTTATGCCCTGGCATAACAACGCAGCAACGGACTCGCCCCTACCTTTCAACGTGGCCAGCCACAAACACTATCGTGGCGTAAACACGTTGGTGCTCTGGGCAGCCGGGCAGGCTCGCGGATATCAGTCATCGGCATGGGGAACCTATGCCCAGTGGCAAGCCAAAGGGGCGCAAGTCCGCAAGGGCGAAAAATCGACCATGATCGTGTTTTGGAAATTCAACGACCACAAGACCGAAGGCGACGACGGCGAGACGACAACTAAGACTAGTGCGATGGCACGAGCCTATGCCGTATTCAACGCTGGGCAGGTCGATGGATATGCCGCACCCGCGGCGATCGTGCTTCCCGAGGTCGAACGCATCGTAAGCGTTGCGCGACCCCCACATGGCTTTGCCGGGGTTGAGTATGTTGGACTCCCCTCATGGACACGGACGTGACGCCGGCCGAGGCGGCAGTATCGACAGAGAGCGCACATACGAGCAGTCGTAAGAGTGCTCCGACGCTTCGGATGGATTTGATCCCGCGCGGCGAACGCCGCCGACGCTGGACGATCGAGCAGAAGCAGACGATCGCGGCGCAAAGCCTGGCTCCTGGGGCATCGCCCACAAACATTGCGCGGCTGCACGGCATCAGCACGGGCCAACTCTATACTTGGCGGCATGCCTTGAAGGCGGCGCAGCCAAGTGCGGCGATCGGGCGCTTCGTTCGTGTCGAAGTGGCGCCTCGGCCGGTGGCTGCGCCAGACATTCCGACGCGACCGCCGGGTCTGATCGAGATCGCCCTGTCCGATGGCACGACGGTTCGCGTCGACGCCGGGATCGATCCGCGTGCCTTGCGCCGCGTGCTTGCGGCGCTGCGCGGATGATCGTGCTGCCATCGGGCGCGCGTGTCTGGCTGGCATGCGGCTACACCGACATGCGCAAAGGGATGGACGGACTGGCGATGCTGGCCCAGCAGGTTTTGGCGGAAGATCCCTTCAGCGGCGCTTTGTTCGCCTTTCGCGGTAAACGTGGCGGGCTGATTAAACTGCTTTGGTTCGACGGGCAGGGCTTGTGTCTGTTCAGCAAACGGCTGGAGAAGGGCCACTTCCAGTGGCCGGTCACCGACACCGGGCGGGTTTCGCTGACGCCTGCTCAGCTGTCGATGTTGCTGGAAGGGATCGACTGGCGCATGCCCGTCCGCCTCCGCCGTCCGGAACTGGCGGGCTGATGCCGCTGCTCACGCCAGATTCATTGGACCCGATTCGCAACGGCGATTCAGCGTTCCGCTGTGTCCACCGATCCGCCCGCTTTGCCCGACGATCCAGCGCTGTTGCAGCACTTGCTGCTCGAAGCGCAGGCCGAGATCACGCGCCTGCAGATGCTGATCGCGGTTCTGCTGCGCAACCGCTTCGGCCGCCGCTCGGAACGTCTCGGCGAGGAAGCGCTGCAACAGGGCATCGAGGCCGCCGAGCAGTCGTTGGGCGAACAGGCGGCGAAGCTCGAGGCGGCTCAGCCAGCCACGGAGCCAGCCGCGGAACGACCAGCGAAGCCACCGAAGCGCAATCGCGGTTCGTTGCCAGAGCATCTGCCGCGGGTCGAGGTGGTGGTCGATGTCGTTGACCAGGCCTGCGGGTGCTGTGGTGCGCCCCTGCATATGATCGGCGAAGATCGCGCCGAGATGCTTGATTACGTTCCAGCGCTGCTTCGTGTTCAGGTGACCCGCCGCCCCCGCTATGGCTGCCGGGCGTGCGAAGGGGCGGTGGTGCAGGCGCCCGCGCCGGAGCGCCCAATTGACGGCGGCCTGGCGACCGAAGCACTGCTGGCGCACGTTCTGGTCAACAAATATGCCGACCACCTTCCGTTGTATCGTCAGTCGCAGATCTTCGCGCGCCAGGGCGTCAAGCTGGATCGTTCTACATTGTGCAACTGGGTCGGCCGCGCCTGCTGGTGGCTGGAGCCGCTGTATGAGCTGGTCTCGAGCACGGTTCTATCCTCACCCAAGGTCGTTGCCGACGACACCACCCTGCCGGTGCTGGATCCGGGCCGCGGCCGCACCAAGACCGGACGGCTATGGTGTTATGCTGTCGACAACCGTCCCTGGTCGGGTCCCGGTCATCCGGCGGCTGCCTATGCTTACAGCGAAGATCGTAAGGGCGAGCATCCGGCAACTCATCTGAAAGGCTTCCGCGGACTGCTTCAGGTCGACGGCTATGCCGGTTTTGGTGGTTTGGTGACCGACACGGCGGATCAAGGACCGACATTGGCCTTTTGTTGGGCGCACACACGACGGAAGTTCTACGACGTCTATACAGCAACGAAGTCGCCCCTCGCCCACGAAGCGCTGCAACGGATCGGTGCACTTTATGCGATCGAGGCGGATATCCGCGGCCAAACCGGGGAACATCGCAAGCAGGTCCGCCAGCAGCACAGCCGCCCGTTGGTCGAGGCGATGCACGCCTGGTTGACGGACCTGCTGGGCCGCTTATCCGGCCGCTCAACACTGGCGCAGGCGATCCGCTATGCCCTCAATCACTGGAAGGGCCTGATCCGCTTCTTGGACGATGGCCGGTTCGAGTTGGATACCAACATCGTCGAGCGCGCCATGCGCCCCGTCGCATTGGGTCGCAAGAACGCCCTGTTCGCCGGGGCCGATAGCGGCGGAAAGCATTGGGCGATCGTCGCGACGCTGATCCAAACAGCCAAGCTTAACAACGTTGAGCCGCTGGCCTGGCTGACCGACGTGCTGAAGCGCATCGTGTCGGGCCAGACCAAGCGCAACCAACTCGACACGCTGCTGCCTTGGAACTGGAAGCCACTCGACCAGGTCGAGCCGTTCAACTCGGCGTAGATCTCACGACGGGTGTGGGGTCGGCGCTACGCTTACAAGAGAAAGGGTCGCTGTTGATCACCAGCCAGGTTCCTATAGGCCGATGGCACGAGATTATCGGGGATCCAACTTTGGGAGATGCGATCCTGGATCGCATCATTCACCGATCGCATCGGATCGAGTTGAAGGGCGAGAGTTTGCGAAAACGTCAGGCACTTGCGGCCGCCGAAAGCTTGACGAACACCAAGGAGAAATGAGACCTGTTCAACCGTCAGTGGTAGCTGTCCAACGCCACGTCATGCTGTCTGCCGTGCCCTCCTCAGGCATAGTGGACAGCGTGATCAGGATCACCGGAATCGGTGATCGCGATCGGCCGGAATGGCTGATCAGGATCAACGGAATGCGCAATCAGTCAACGTGTCGCCACCGTTCGCCAGATACGAGATGCCGAACGCCGGACAAAAACCGACGTAAAAGAAGCTGCTCGACTCTACCTTGCCGCGCGCATGGAGGAAGTCGATGAGATGAGCCG
>JBBROR010000358.1:0-3416 GCA_038229175.1 Acetobacterales bacterium
TCGGCTCCAGGCCGTCCAGCCCGCCGGGCAGGCGAAACCGCAACTCCAGGCCCCGCCCGTTGACAGAGCGCAGTTCCCAGGCCCAGGCGGTGCCGTCAGCAACACCCTCGCTACGGGCGAAGCCGGTCATCGACGCGATGGCCATGTGTTCGTTCCTCACCAATTCCAGCAGCCGGCCACGATCCGCTACACCAACATCATGAACGAACGCAAAACCGCCGCACCACGCGGCATCCTCATCACCGGCGCATCCTCCGGCATCGGCGCCGCGCTGGCCCTGGCCTGCGCCACGCCCGGCACGCGGCTTCATTTGTCCGGACGCGACCCGGCCCGCACAGCCGCCGTGTCCGCCCAATGCCGATTGGCCGGTGCCGATGTAACCGACCGCGTCATGGATGTGCGCAACGCCGCCGCCATGGCCGCATGGATCGAAGGGGCTGGCCACCTTGATCTTGTGATCGCCAACGCGGGCATGGGCGGTGGCAGTGACGATGGCAGGCCCGAATCGGCCGCACAGGTGCGCACACTGTTCGAAGTGAACCTCATTGGCGCTCTCAACTGCGCGCTCCCGGCGATGGAGCGGATGATGCTCCAGCCGCCCGACAACCAGGGCGTCCGCGGCCGCATCGCCATCGTGGCCTCGATCGCAGCCTTCGTGCCTGGCCCGGGGGCTGCCACCTACTGCGCCAGCAAGGCGGCGCTCGACCGCTGGACGATCGCCACCGGCCACCACGCCCGCGCGCAAGGCATTTGGATGACCAGCGTCTGCCCCGGCTACGTCCGCACCGCCATGACGGCGGGCAACCGCTTCCCGATGCCCGGCCTGATGGACCCCGATCGCGCCGCCCGCATCATCCTGGATGGCATCGGGGAAGGGCGCCGGCGGATCGCGTTTCCCTGGTGGATGGCCGCCGCGGCGCGGCTGGTGGGCAGCCTGCCGCCCGCCTGGTCCACTGCGCTGCTGGCCACCCCGCCGGGCAAGGCGCCCTTGAATCCACATGGCCGATCGTAAATTGTCCAATACCGTCACACGGGACAGAACACCGATGAACAGTGCAATCTACACAACCGACATCGGCGGCATGACCGTCACGGCCCTGCAGGACGGGTTCATCCAGCCCGGGCTGGACATCGTCACCGGCATCGATGCAGCCCTCGCCGCCAGCACGCTGGAACGGCATTTCCGCCCGGTGCCGCCGGTGATCGGGGTCTTGGCCTTCCTCGTCCGCCACGCCGGCGGCCTGGCACTGGTCGACACCGGCAGTGACGACAAGATGGGGCCCAACAACGGCAGGCTGGTGGAACGTCTTGCGTCCATCGGCGTGGCCCCGTCCGACATCGGCACCATCCTGCTGACCCACGCGCATATCGACCACGCCGGCGGGCTCACGAATGCCGCAAGCGCCGCGATCTACCCAAATGCCGAAATCGTGCTCGCCACCGAGGAACGCGACTACTGGCTCGACGACACGAGGGATTGGCCCGAAGCCCGCCAGCGCAGCCGAGCCCTCGCCCTCAACACCCTGGCCCCCTACCAGGACCGGCTGCGCGGCGTGGCCAATGGCCAGGAGGGCCTGCCCGGTATCACCCGCCTCGCCTTGCCCGGCCATACCCCCGGCCACAGCGGCTGGATGCTGTCATCCGGCGCCGACAGCCTGCTGGTCTGGGGCGACATCGTGCATCTGCCCGGCCTGCAGTTCGCACGCCCGGATGCCACCCTGGTGTACGACATCGATGCCGCGCAGGCCGAAGCCAGCCGCCGCCTCGCCTTCGACATGGCAGCAACGGACCGCCTTCACATCGCCGGCCATCACCTGGATTTCCCGGGCTTCGGACATGTCGAGCGCCGATTGGAAGGGTATGGCTTCGTGGCTGATATCTGGCGGGTCTAATCTCAGGGTTTGATTTCAACCGCGATGTCATGAAACAGCCGCGCCGGCAACGAGCCGCCGGTGATGCCGGCCATCGAACGGTTGTCGTCATTTCCCAGCCAAACGCCGATCACCAGCGCACCAGGACCGCCCGGGTTCACCGCCCCCATGAACCAGGCATCGCGAAAATCCTGCGTGGTCCCGGTCTTGCCCGCCACAAGCTTGCCCGGCACCGCCGCCACCCGCCCGCTGCCGCGCGAGACAACAGCGCTCAGCATACGCACCATCATGGCCGCGATATCCGGGTTCAGCACGCCTGGGCTGGCGACGGGTGGCAGCTTCACCGGCTTGCCATCCGACATGACCGAATCAAGCGCTCGTGGCGTCACCAGTCGCCCACCGTTGAACACGGAGGCATAGGCGCCGGCAAGTTCGAGCAGCCCCACCTCCCCCGTGCCCAGTGCCAGGGTCGCGTTGTCGGGGAAGGTGTCGACAAGCCCCAGCCGTGCCGCCACCGCCCCCACCTTGCGCGGCCCGCCGGCGATCTGCAGCAGCCGCACCGAAGCGGTGTTGAGGCTGTCCACCAGCGCGTCCTCCAACGTGACCTCGCCGTGGAATTTTCCGTCGAAGTTGGATGGCTGCCAGGTGCCGACGCGGATCGGCGCGTCCAGCACCGTGTCGTCCGGCCGCAGCCCATGCTCGAGTGCGGCCAGCCAGACGAACAGCTTGAACGCCGACCCCGGCTGCCGGCGGGCCACCACCGCCCGATTGTAAGGCCCTGTCCTGTAGTCCCGCCCACCAGCCATTGCCCGCACCGCACCTGTCGCCACGTCCATCACCACCACCGCGCCCTGCCCCACACCAGCATTGGCCCCGGCGCCATCCAGCAAGGTGCTGAGCTTGCCGTCCACCAGCGCCTGCATGCGCGGATCAAGCGTCGTTCGCACCACGGCGTCCGACCCCGTGGCCACAACGGTCTGCGCCCGCTCTGCCGCCCAATCGGCAAAATACCCCGCGCCGAGGGTGGACCGCGGCGGAAAGGCGATCGCGGCCCCCGCCTCGCGCGCCGCATCGGCCGTGATGGCGCCGGTCTCGACCATCGCGGCCAGCACGTCCCGCCCCCGCGCCGCCGCCGCCTTCGGATCCACGCGCGGCGAAAACCGGGAGGGTGCACGGGGCAGGCCTGCAATAACCGCCGATTGCCACAGGTTCAGCTTGCGCGCCGAGATCCCAAAATACATCTGCGCGGCCGCATCCACCCCCCAGGCGCCCGAGCCCAGATAGACCCGGTTGAGCCAGATTTCGAGAATCTCCTCCTTGGTGAAATGCCGCTCCAGCCAGAGCGTCAGCAACATCTCCTGTATCTTGCGCTTGAACGTGCGGGCGTTGGTCAGGAACAGGTTTTTTGCGACTTGCTGGGTGATGGTGGAGCCACCTTGCACCATGCGGCCGCGCGTGACGTTCACGGTGATGGCGCGGGCGATGCCGATCAAATCGAAGCCGGGATGGGACCAGAACCGCCGATCCTCCACCGAAACAGCGGCA
>JBBROR010000359.1:0-3412 GCA_038229175.1 Acetobacterales bacterium
CAACGACCGCTGGTTCACCGCCTTCGTGCTGGTCGCCGTGGGCGCCACAATCATGACGCGACGCCTCTCCGCAGGGCCAAGATCCGTGACACCACCCGGGTTTCGATAACCAACCGGAACAAAATGAACGCCTCTCTGCCGACGCTTCATTCGCCAACGCCAAAAAAATCGCGCCGCCGCCCATAACCCTGCCGCCGCGCCGCCGCCATAACCCCCCGCGGCAACGGAATGCGACCAAAATCCAACGGCGCCGGCTTCCGCCGAACCCGCGCCACCGCGCCGGCCTGCAAACGGGCCGGAGCCACCACAACGGCCACGCCCGGCCGCAGCACCGAAGTCTCGATCGCCATCATCCGGCAGATCGGCCGCAGAATGCGCACCGCCTGCGGGCAGGCCGTCAACAGCGCCACCATTTCAGGTGCGCTTAAGGCCGCCCGCAGCAACGGCCCATGCTGTGCCGCCTCCCAGCCCACGAGCCGAATGAGCCAAGCGAACCGGCCAGGCCAGTCCCTCGCCCCCGCTACCCAAGTCGCCGATTGAGCTGCCCCGACCTCAGATGCCCCGACCTCACATTCCACACCCTCAGGCGCGCCACGCCCGGCCGCCGCCCGAGCCGGGAACCGCCCAAGCGTCCCCGCCAGAAACTGCGCCGACAGCCGTTCCATGTGCACCCGCGCCATCGAAATCCGCCGATACAATTTCGGCATCAGCGCCTGGCTCACAAACCCCAGCAGATGCCATTTCCCTACATGCCCGAGCAACGCCCGAAGCACCCAGGACAGATCATGGAACGGGGAAGGGGGTTGAATTATCACCCACCAGCAAACACCACACCAGATGGCTACTTGCAAGAAAATAATCCTACCGACACAAGGTGGGAACATAGGCCCCGTAGGATGGGTAAGCGCAGCGCCACCCACCGTCTCAAGCCAAACTTAGCGGATGATCGTCACTAAAACCTTAAGATGACCGGGCTCCGCTCGCTTTTTGAAAGGAACACGCCAGCCTCGAAAGCCCGCCACAACCCATTGGCCCCCACACCACAAACCTGCCAAACAATCCCACCCCAGCCGCCGCCTAATCCGCCTGGCCCGGCCTAACCCAGCAAGACACCATCCTGCACAACGTCACGGTCTACAGCGGCAGAACCTTCCCCGCCTCCAAACTCCACGCCCTCATTTCGGCACCCCACAAAAGACGCCACGGGGAAAATCACCAACGCCGTCCTCATCCTCCACAGCACCTCCGGCATCGGCCAACAATGGCTCACCGCCGAATTTGCCAACGCAATCTTCGCCCCAGGCAAACCGCTGGACGCCTAAAAATACGATGCCATCATCCCCGATAACATCGGCCGCGGCGGCTCGTCCAAACCCAGCGACGGTCTGTGCATGAAATTCCCCCACTACCGCTACGCCACCAACCGCCCACCCACAACCCGCGCCCCCCGCGCCGCATTCACATAATCCCGCGCGCCCGCCCCAACATCGCCTCCATCGCCGCCGCAGACCACGGCACAACAGCCAAATTCGGGCAGCCCAGCGACGCGCAGTTCACCGAATAATGCGTCCGCGGATCGCGCCAGATCGGCCGCAAAATCCGATGCTCGATGTCTTTGAGCGACAGCTTCGTGCCTTCCACCGCCACCAACTTCGCATCCCACGGCCCCGAGCTGAAAAGCCCCGGGCTGATATCGATCTTTGTAATGCTCGCCACCGGCAGATGCGCCAGCACCGTCGACACTGTCAGTGCATTGTAAAGATTGATCCAGTAAGCCCACTGCTCGCCACGGCTGTAAGTGCTGATCGTCAGGCCCGCCAGCCGCGCAATGTCCGCCGTCAGCGCCGCACGGTCCGGCGGCGTCACCCCGGCATAGGCCACCAGATTTGCGCCCGTCCCGCCGGCGCGCACGTAGCGCCGCAGGTAACCGGCCCATGGCGCCTGGTCGATCACCGCCCGATTCGTGTCATCATGCCGCTGCCATAGCGGCCAAGGATCAGACCCGGGCGCGGTCATAGCCGGGCTTGCACTGGCAAGCAGAGGCGCTGCGAGCACAAGCCGCCGCATCATGACGGCGCACCCGGCTGGCGATTGATCGTCCAATCATACGCAATGAACTCCACCTTCGCCCCTCTGGAACCGGCACCGCTCGATACCGATTGGCATAGGCCACCAACGAAGGCGCCACCCGCAGAAAATCCTCAGGATAAAAATCCAAGATCGAAGAAAACCGAACCACATTCGCCCCGGCATCAAAAGCCACGTTTTGAGCCTCCGAAAAGAACGGCCGCGCCGCCTTGTCCAACTGCGCATCCACACGCGCCGCCTCGAACGGCACACGCGGACATGACACCGCCATGCGGTTCAACGCGAAATGCACCCGCGGATCCCCCAACTTGCGGATCGCGTCGTTTTCGTAATCATAAAGCGAGATCGCCTCGCCCCCCCACCACCGATGTCAGCTTAAAAAACCGCACCCGGTCCTCCAGCGACAGCCGCTCGGGAATCCCAGACCGCACCACATTGAACATCGCCAGCAAGTTGTAGGCATTGAGGTGAAACGTTATCCGCGCCGCATCACTCGGCAATTTTTCAGGTCGCGTCTCGCCAACCAAGGCCACCGCCCGCTCCAACGCCTGCGGCATCGCCTGCAAGCCCCGAAAATCCACCTGCCCCATCCCATCGACGGACCGCTGGAGCACCTGCGCCCAGGCCGCCCCGTCATCCGCCACAACACTGGGGAGGGGTGCGACCCGCAAAGTCGTACACCCCGCCAGGCCAAGCGCCAGAATCACCGACACCCGTGCCCACTTCATCGCCGTATCTCCAATCGCCGCCGCCCCTTGACCGGCGCCCGCCGCGCCTCGTCCCCCAGCGGATCCCACGCGCCATCGGCCACACGCCGTTTCTGCAGAATAAAACTGTCCCGCTTGATAGCAAAGCGTACAATCCAGATTGCACCGCTGCGTGATCTCCAGCGCCACGCACCCGATGGCCCAACGCCGCCCCAACATCTGCGACCCAGACCACTGCCCCGCTGCTTCCCTACGCGTCCGCGCCCGCGCGATCGGCGCCAGGCCATCATCAGGCAAGCAAGCAGGCCGCGCGGCCTTGATATCGGCAGGCGTCATAACTGTCATCGGCGCATCCTGTGAACGTTGCGATATCGACAGCACGCAAACTCGCAATCCGTCCAGGCGTGACAACCAGACGCAGCCATTTATCAAGTTTGGCTGCCTGCACGCGGCCCACGCTTTCCGACGTGCCGGCTTACTGACAATATCGGAAAATCCGCCTACATCATCTGCATGACGCACACCGATCTCAGCCACATCCGCAACTTCTCCATCATCGCCCATATCGACCACGGGAAATCCACCCTGGCCGACCGGCTGATCCAAACCACCGGCGC
>JBBROR010000360.1:0-3410 GCA_038229175.1 Acetobacterales bacterium
TCCTGGCTTCGGAGATTCCCGCCCGGTCGAAGGTGGCCTCGTCGAGGTCGCCGACCGCATGGCCGAAGCCATCAAGGATCTGGGCGGGCAGGTGGCCCTGCTCGGCAACGGCTACGGCGGCTTCGTGGCCCTGCAGATGGTGATCCGCCACCCGCACCTCGTCTCCCGCCTGGTCATCGCTGACGCTGGCGCCGCGTTTTCCGAACCCGGCCGCGCCGCCTTCCGCGGCATGGCGATGGGCACGGCCGCCAGGGGCCTGGAGGGCATCGCCGACATCGCCATGCGCCGCCTGTTCTCCGCGGATTTCCATACCGAGAACCCCGAACTCGTGGCCCAGCGCCGCACCATCTTCCTGCAATCCGACCCGCCCGTGGTCATCGCAGCCTGCGAAGCACTCGCAGAAATGGACCTGCGGCCCGACATTCCAAAGATCGTCATACCAACGTTGGTCATCGTCGGCGAATTGGACGAAGCCACCCCGCCGCCCATGTCGCACGAACTCGCGGGCCTGCTGCCCCATGCACACCTTCAGCTGCTCGACGGCCTCGCGCATGTGCCGCAACTGCAGGATCCGGCGCGGTTCCTCGCCGCAATCCTGCCGTTCCTTACAGCGGTTTAGGCCGGGCCATCTGCCACCATTCCAAAATCTCTTCGCCGTTCCAGAACACCACGCCCTCATGGCTCCTGGCATAGTCATAGACCTGCTCGAGATATTTTATGCGGTGCGGCACGCCCGAAATATACGGGTGAATCGCAATCGCCATGATCTTCGCCCGCTCGGCGCCCTCCAGATACAGCCGGTCGAAATAATCCTGGCACCGCGTTGCCCAATAAGGGCTTTCGTGATGCTGGATCAACATCGTCGGAATATCGTTCAGCTCGGCCGTGTAGGGCAGGGTGACCAACGGCCCCTTGTCGGTATGGATTTCCGCCGGTTCATCGTCCCAGATGAAATCACCAATGTATTTCACCCCCGCCTCGGCCAGCAGCTCCGGCGTCTCCAACGTCTCCGTCAGCCCTGGCCCGAGCCATCCCACCGGCCGCTTGCCCGTGAAACGCTCCAGAAAATCCAACGAGCGATGGATCATGCCCTTTTGATCGTCGATCTGATGGATCGGCCCCTGGTCCCAGCAATGCCCCATGAACTCCCACCCGGCATCCCGCGCCGCCGAGGCCACCCGCTCATAATCCTGGCAAACCCGCGCATTGATCGACAAGGTTGGCCGAATCCCATGCTTGGCAAACAGGTCAAAAAACCGCCAAACTCCCACCCGCATCCCATACTCATGCCAGGCCCAGTTCGGCACATCCGGCAACATCGACTGCCCCATCGGTGGCGACAGAATCTGGCGCGGCATCGGCCGCCCGATGTCCCACACTTCAAGATTGACGATCGACCACACCACCACCCGCGCCCCGTCCGGCAACTTCAGCGGCGGGCGATCGACGATGGCGGAGTAGGGGGCTCGGTCGCGCGGCTGCGTCATCGTCATCTCCAATGGGGCGGGCGTCGATTACCCACCGAGCACACGCTCACGTCAACTCACCCCAACTCGCATTCACCCGGCTGGTCTCCTCCTCCAGCACGGCCAGAAACGCCGCCGTGGCCGCCTCCAACGGTCGTTTCGACGGCTCGATCAACATCAGATCCACCGACAGGCTCGGCCCGCTCAGCACCCCCACCGTCCAGCGCCCGCCTTCCTGCTCATCCGCCATCATCACCCCCGGCACGACTGTCAGCCAGTCGCTCTGGCCCACCAGATCCAGCGCCCCCAGCATCGCGTCCAGTTCCAAAATTCGCTCGATCTGTACGCCGTTCGCAGCGATATAAGCGTCCAGATTTTGGCGCCGCGCATTCTGAATGCCAGGAAGAACCAGCTTCACCGGCCCAAATTCGGATAACCGCACCGGCGCCCGATGCACCAGCCCCCGCGCACGCGCCGCCACCAAAACCTCCGGCGTGCGCCCGAACATTCGGCTGCGCAGCCCAGCACCCACCGGCGCCGAAGGCACCACCGCAAACGCCAGCGCCCCCGCCCGCACCCGCTCCACCAGCACGCCGCTATAAGCCTCCACGATGCGAACGGACACGTTGGGGTGCTGCGCGGTGAACCGTGCCAACGCCGGCGCCAGCGCGCACCGGGTCATGGACGGCATCAGCCCCACCAGAACCTCGCCCTCCAGGCTTTTGCCGAATCCCCGCATGGCCTGTGCGGCGGCGGCATGCGCACGCAGCACGTCCACGCAATGCCGATAGAACTCCTGCCCGGCCGGCGTTGGCACGATCTCGCCCGGCAACCGCTCGAACAGACGCACCCCGAAACGATCTTCCAGCTTGCGCACATGCTGCGACACACCCGACTGGGTCGCGTGCTCGCGCCGCGCCGCCACGGTGAAACTGCGTTCCTCATAGGCCGCGGCAAACAGGCGTATCTCGGGCGGAGCATCTGGCATGGCATCAACCTGAATGATGAAGACCAGATAAACCTATCATCTTTCATGCTGCCCGTGGACGTAGATTCCGCGCTTTACCCTTGCGTGGCCCAACGGTTCAGCTTTTACTCTCGAAGTAGGTCAAATGATAAATAGAGCGCCTCCGCCACCGGCGAAGGGGCGCCGCACCGGGGGATGCCATGATGCGATCGTTACGCGGATTGCTGGTCGGTCTTGTTGTGCTGGCCGCTTGTGTTTCCCCAGCCTCAGCAGACCCGCTGCGCATAAAAGTGGGCTGGAGCACGATGCCCGGCCACATGATTCCGGTGCTGTTCGCCAACAACAAAGGCCTGCGCCACTCCGGCAAATCCTACACCGTCGAGCCCATTCTCTTTCGTGGGTCCGCGCCGCAGCTCACCGCGCTCGCCGCCGGCGAGATCGACATGATCGCATCATCACCCGCAACCATGGCGCTCGCCGTGCTGAACGCCGGGCTGGATGTGCGTGTTGTCGCCGACATCATCCAGGATGGCGTGCCCGGCCACCACTCCGAAACCTGGCTTGTCCTTGCCGACAGCGGCATCACCACGCCAGCCCAGCTCAAGGGCAAACGCATCGCCACCAACGCCATCGGCTCCGCGTCAGACACCGCCATGCGTGCCATGATGCTGAAATCCGGCCTGCAGGACCGAAGGGATTTCATCACCATCCAGGCCGCCTTCCCCAGCATGCTGGCCCTGCTCGACGAGAAAAAGGTCGACGCCGCCCCTATCCTGATGCCCGACCTCACCGAAGCCCTGAAGAACCCCAAATACCGCGCCGTCTTCCAGGCCAAAGACGCCTGGGGCCGCGCCGATCTCGTCTTCCTGCTGGGCCAGACTGCGTTCATCGAAAAGAACCGCGCCGCCGTGCAGGATTTCGTGGAAGACTACGTGCGCGCCAACCGCTGGTTCGCCGACCCCGCCAACCGCACCGAA
>JBBROR010000361.1:0-3408 GCA_038229175.1 Acetobacterales bacterium
AGGTCCGCCCGTAAGCAGCAGCAGGGCAACACCGTCACATTGCAGCAGCGTCACCCGTCGCCGTGGGTCCAGCGCGATCGACTGTACCAGTTGCAGCCGACTGGTTTGTGTCGCCCTGATCAACCCGCCAGGGCGCAGGAATCGCTGAATCAACCATATCGCCCCCAGCACCATCATAAGTACGGAGGCACCCAAGCTCAGCTCATGTGTCTGCACGGAATTTTTCCGATCGATGCGAGTGGGGGGGGGAACTGGGCGAAATCTGCCCCTCCAGCACATCCAGGTTGCGCAGCAGACTCGCCAAAGCGGGACGCATGCGGCGTCCTTCCACCGGATCGAGATCCACCGCGCTCGCAGTCAGCCGGCCGATCCAGTTGTCGAGGCCGGTGAGATCGATGGCTCGGCCTGCGCTGGCCAGTGTGAGGGATACCTGAAGAGTCCGAGCGGCCGCGTGCGCCAGGGCGCTGCAGGCGTCGAATTCGGCACCCGGATTGGCGCGGGCGAAAAATGCCTGCACCCAATCCCGCTCCGGCGCGCGGGCCGGGGGGCTGTTATCCGCCGCGTTGTGATGCTGGCTGTTGCGGGTCATGACAGGCATCATTACGCCGCAACTTGGTTAACAAAGGCTTACCGGCCCGGCGGCAAATCATCGCGCCGGGCGGCCCGCTCAGGGTCAGCTCGCCTTTTTGCGTCCGAATTTCCGCGGCGCAGCACCTTCACGCGGAGTAAAAACCTTTGGCGGCGGCGCCGGCGCGGCTGGTGCGATCGTGAAATCCTGCGCTCCCGCCTTATCCACCGCCGCTACAAATCGGGCGGCGGCAGCGTCGGCAATCTCGAACTTCGTTTCACGATCGAACACGCGGATCGCACCAATCTCGCTGCGGGTCACGTCGCCAAGGCGACAAATCAGCGGCAGGAGCCATTTTGGATCAGCATTGTTCTGTCGGCCGATGCTGATGCGGAACCACGATGTGTTGCCCTCCACCCGTGTCTTGGGCGGGCCGTCAACCCGATCAGGCCGAGCCGAATGCGCGCGCGCCACATCGCCTTGCGGCTGGCTGTCGAACAACTCGGCGGGGGCGGGCAGGCGAGCACTATACATCCGGATCAACGCGGCCGCTATATCCTCGGCCGAGCGCCCTTCCAGCAGCTTACGGGCCAACTCGGCATCCGCCCCGCTCGCGCGTTCAGTGAGTATCGGGTCGGCCAACAAACGCTCCTGGTCGCGCGCGCGGATCTCGTCAGCCGCCGGCGGCCCGCTCCAGCTGCATTGCACGGAAGCGGCCATGAGAAGCTGCTCGGCACGACGACGCTTCGGATGCGGCACCAACAGCACACATACGCCCTTGCGCCCCGCACGCCCGGTCCGGCCGGAGCGGTGCAGCAAAGTCTCCCGATCCGTCGGCAGATCGGCGTGAACCACCAAACCGAGATCCGGCAGATCCAGCCCACGCGCCGCCACGTCTGTGGCCACACACACCCGGGCCCGACCATCACGAAGCGATTGCAGCGCGTTGGTCCGGTCGTTCTGGCTCAGCTCGCCAGACAGCGCCACGGCCTGAAATCCGCGGCTTTCAAGGCTTGCATGCAGCCGCCGCACCGCCTCGCGAGTCGAGCAGAACACCAGAACCGCGCGCATCTCGAAGAAACGCAGCACGTTGATCAGCGCCGCCTCGGTCTCATGCGACTGAATGCGGATGGCGCGATATTCAATGTCCGCGTGCGCCTGGTGGCGCACCAGCGTGTCGATTCGCAACGCATTCTTCTGATACCGACGCGCCAGCGCCGCGATGTCGTGTGCGATGGTGGCCGAAAACAACAGCGTGCGCCGCTCAGCCGGTGCCGCGTCCAAAATGAATTCCAGATCGTCGCGAAACCCGAGATCCAGCATCTCGTCAGCCTCATCCAGCGCCACAGCGCGCAGGGCCGACAAATTCAGCTGCCCGCGCTCGATATGGTCCTTCAACCGGCCCGGCGTGCCCACCACGATATGGCAGCCCGCGGCCAGCGCGCGCTGCTCAAACCGCGCATCCATGCCGCCCACACACGAAACCACGCGCGCGCCGGTCTGCTCATAAAGCCAGCTCAACTCACGATGCACCTGCATGGCCAGCTCTCGCGTGGGTGCAATCACCAACGCCAGCGGCAACGCCGCCCGCTCGAAGCGCTCGGCTTCGCCCAGCAGCGTGGTGGCGAACGCCATGCCATACGCCACGGTCTTGCCCGATCCGGTCTGGGCACTCACCAACAGGTCGCGCTCTTCGCCTTCCGCGGCAAGCACGGCCGCCTGCACCGGCGTGGGTTCAAGATATTCACGGGCCAACAGCGCACGTGCGAGGGCCGGATGGGTGGCTGGAAACGGCATTTTGTGAGATGGGCCAATCTGGCAGGGGCCATCATACGACGCCCGGGCGGCGACTGGGAAATGGCGCTCCGGCGGGGGAACAGGCACGGTCCTTACAGCAACGCGTGGCCGCACGCCATCAAACAACGACCAACCGCGGGCTTGCCTGCGTTGCGTGCAGCGGGCCGCGAGCCGACCATGCTGCAATACGCATCAGACGAACGTCATGATGGTGGCACCAAAACCGTCATGAACCTGTCACGACAGTGGGTGTATGCCACGCGGCGAAGAAAGGAACGTCATGCTGAGGATTTCGGGGCTTTCCAGAGTGTACGGCGACCGCTTCGCCGCAAAGGACATCTCGATCGAGATCGCGCCCGGGGCGTTCATCGGCGTCATCGGCCGCTCGGGCGCCGGCAAATCCACCCTGCTGCGCATGATCAACCGCCTGGTCGACCCCACCTCCGGCACCATCATGATGGACGGCATCAACGTCACCCTGCTGAAAGGCGCCCCCTTGCGCAGCTGGCGACGCCGCTGCGCCATGATATTCCAGCAATACAACCTCATCGGCCGTGTCGACGTCCTCACCAACGTCCTCATGGGCCGCCTCGGCCACATGCCCGCCTGGCGCGCCCTATTCAAAATCTGGTCCCACGAAGACCGCGTCATCGCGCTGTCCGCCCTCGAACAGCTCGACATCGCCTCGCTCGCCGCCCAACGCGCAGACCAACTCTCCGGCGGTCAGCAACAGCGCGTCGCCATCTGCCGCGCCCTGGTGCAGGAACCCGACATCATCCTGGCCGACGAGCCCATCGCCTCGCTCGACCCGCGCAACACCAAAGTGGTGATGGACGCCCTGCAGCGCATCAACCGCGAATTCGGCATCACCATCATCTGCAACCTGCACTCGCTCGACCTCGCCCGCATTTACTGCCACCGCCTCGTCGGCATGGCGCAAGGCCGCGTGGTGTTCGACGACGTGCCGACCGCCCTCACCGAAGACGTCGCCCGCGAGCTCTACGGGCTCGAAGCCGGCGACGTCATGGCCGAGGCCGCGGTCC
>JBBROR010000362.1:0-3401 GCA_038229175.1 Acetobacterales bacterium
CAGCGCCACCGGCCACCCCATGCTCGCCGGCGATCCGCATCTGTCGTTCGGCATGCCGGCCATCTGGTATCTGGCGCGTATCGACCTGCCGGATCGCAGCCTGGTGGGCGCCACAGCGCCCGGCGTGCCATTTCTCGTGATCGGCCAAAACGGCCATATCGCCTGGACCTTCACCACAACTGGCGCAGATGTTCAGGATTTGTTCATCGAAACCGCGGATGCTGGCGGCGTCATGACCGAATCCGGCAAGAAACCCTTCATCACGCGAACCGAAACCATCCACATCCGCGGCGCACCGGACGAAACGCTGGTGGTGCGCGAGACTGCGCATGGCCCGGTGATCAGCGATCTCGTGGGCGAGCGCGGCCGTATCATCACAGTATCGATGGCCAATCTGTCCCCGGGCGATACTGCAGCCTCCGGCCTGCTGGCATTGAACCGCGCCCGCAGCGTGACAGAGGCCGGGGCCGTGGCGGCACGAATTTCGTCGCCGGTGCAGAACCTCACGGTGGCAGATGGCCGCGACATCGGCTTCTTCGTCAGCGGCCGCGTGCCGATCCGCCGCTCCGGCACCAGCGCATGGCCGGCCAATGCGGCAGATGGCAGCGGCGAATGGATGGGCTGGGCCTCCGGCACCGACCTGCCGCATGTGGTGTCGCCGCCAAGCGGCCGCGTGGTGAATGCGAACGAGCGCGTGGCGCCGCCGGATTTTCCGGTTTTCCTCGGGCGAGACTGGTTCGGGGACGTGCGGGCCCGCCGCATCCGCCAGATGCTGGACGCAAGGCCCAAAGCCACGGTTGCGGACTTCGCCGCAATGCAGGTGGATGACCTGGATCTGATCGCCACAGAAATTCTGCCCCGCCTAAAACCATTATCGCCGGCTCTGGCCACCTGGGACGGCCGGATGCGCGAGGATCTTGCCGCACCGTTGATCTACAACGCCTGGATGATCGCGTTCGGCCGCCACATTTTAGAAGCCCAATCGGTCCCCCCAGGCGAAGCCGGCGCCGCGGCGCCTTGGCCGGATCTCGTTCGCGAGGCGCTGCGTCCGGGTGGGACGAATTTCTGCAATGGCCCGTGCGACGAGCTGCTGCGCCAAAGCCTGTCCGAAGCAATGACGACCCTGACGGGGCGTTTCGGGCCCGATATCTCCACCTGGCGCTGGGGCGCCGCCCACAGCGCCAGCTTCGGTGCCCTTGCACTGCGCGCCATCCCCTTCCTGGACCGTCTGACCGAGGCGCGCACCGCAACCTCTGGCTCAGACTCTACCGTCGGACGCGGCGGCGTGCGGCAGGACAATTTCGAATCGGTGCACGGCGCCGCTTATCGCGGCATCTATGATCTCGCCGATCAGGAGCGCAGCCGGTTCATCGTGTCTCCCGGCCAATCCGGGAATCCACTCAGCGTACTTTCTCGTAATTTTCTGCAGCGATGGCACGACGGCGATACTATATCTATTACGTCCTGCCCCGCTTCGGTGGCGGTTCGCATAGGTCTGTCCCCATGAGCGCGCCCAACGCAATGCCCTACGAATCCCCAGCCACTGTCGCGATGCGCGACGACATGCTGACCGGCGGGTTGCTGACCCGCCGCGTGCTGGCCTGGATTGTGGATGCGGTGCTGATCAGCGCGATCGCAACCGTGATCTGGCTGATGCTGGCGGCGCTGACGGTTGTCACACTGGGCTTCGGCGCGCCGCTGTTTGCTCTGCTGGCCCTGCTGCCGCCGTTTTATAGTTGGCTGTTCCTGATGACACCATTGCAGGCTTCGCCAGGACAGGCGTTGTTCGGCCTCATTGTGGTGCGAGATGCCGATTGGGGCGAGCCCAGTTTCCTCCAGGCGATCGTCTATGTCGCGGCCTATTGGGCCACGATGGCCGCCGGCGTGATCTGGACGGCGGTGGCGGTGATCAGCACACGCCACCGCACATTCCACGATATGTTGTCAGGCCTCGTGGTGATGCGCCGCTCCGCGCTGCGGCAGTATTTGACCGCGGGGCCGATGGGCTGGAACATGGGAACGAACGCATCTGATGGGGGCAGGCCTTTCGTATGAGCTACAAGCCGCCACGGCGCCCGCAATTCTTCTACACCACAGCACCTTTGCCCTGCCCCTATCTTCCGGGGAGGATTGAACGGAAAGTCGTTACCGAGATTGCGGGCCCGGACGCCGAACCGCTGCACGATCGCCTGTCCCGTGCCGGCTTTCGCCGCAGCCACAACATCGCCTATGCGCCGGTCTGCCCGGGCTGCAACTCCTGCGTGCCGATCCGTATCCCAGTGGCGCAATTCACGCCCGACCGATCTCTGCGGCGGGTGATGAAAGCCAATGCGGGGCTTGAGGGCACCGACGTCCCTGCCCGTGCCACGGCTGAGCAGTATGAATTGTTCCAACGCTACCAGAACGCCCGGCATGGGGACGGCGACATGGCGACCATGAGCTTTTATGATTATCGCGCCATGGTGGAAGACACGCCGATCGAGACCTTCATGGTCGAGTTCCGCGATCCCGATGGCCAGCTCGTCGGCGCCTGCCTTACGGACCGGCTCGGCGACGGTCTTTCGGCCGTCTACTCCTATTTCAAGCCAGAACTCGAACGAAGATCGGTCGGCACATTCACCATCCTGTGGCTGATCGAACGCGCCCGGGCGATGGAGCTGCCGCATGTCTATCTCGGCTACTGGGTGCAGGAATCCCGCAAAATGGCCTACAAGGCGCGCTTCCAGCCCAGCGAAATCCTCGTCGGCGGCCGCTGGCGCCTCTCCAGTGCGCCAGCGACGGTAGTCGAGACCGTCAGCGTCGGCTGATTCGCTTCAAAGCGCCTCCACGCCGCACCAGCCCGCCACCAGCAATGCCAGGGCCTGGGTCACCTTGTGCATCGATTCGAGCCCCACGCTTTCGTCGATGCCGTGGATGTTGTCGCAATCCGGCCCGTAGCAGGTCGCCTCGGTGCCCTGGTATAGCACGTAATGTCGCGCATCGGTCAGCCCTGGTGACGCCGAATGGCGTAGTTCCTCGCCAAAGACCTGTGCATGCACGCCCGAGACCGCTCGGCTGATCGCCTGCTCGGCGGGAAACGTGCAGCCATCCGCCATGAAGCCCTGGAACACCACTTTCGCGTGACCTGGCGGCAGCCGGAGATCCGATGCCGCCTCGGCCACGATGCGCTCGATGTCGGCCGCCACGCTGCGGCACGAGCGGCCGGGCATCACCCCCACGCGCAGGCCGATCCGCGCCTTGTTGGGCACCGAGCTGTTCCACTCGCCGCCCTCGATCGTGCCAAGATTGATGTTGATCGGGTGATTGTCTGCGGCGAAGGACGGATGGCGGTGCTCGCCTCGGTTCATCTCCTGTTCATAAGGCTTGAACCGCCCGGCGATCGCCATCGCCGCCTCGATCGC
>JBBROR010000363.1:0-3371 GCA_038229175.1 Acetobacterales bacterium
CTTTCGTCATGGCCGTAACGTGATCGTCGTCTTTGACGACCGAAAGCCGATTGATCTCAGGCCCTTGAGCGGAGATGTGGTTTTCAGTCGTGCATCCGTCCAACTGCTGCCTGCCGCCACGATGCTGACGCTGCCACTTCCTGTCACAGCTGAGCTGCGCCTCGAGCGGCGCAAAGCTGCTTGGGTGTTGATAGCGATCGGTGGCGATGCAATGGCCGATGCGCTAAGGCCTATCCAGCTTGAGCAGAATGAAGATCGTCTCCTTCTGAAGGCCGATCAGCCGGGATTGATCATAGCCGTGCCAGATTCAGCCACCGGCGGCGTTCTGCAAGTCGGAACCCAGCGTCTTGCCGGTCAGGGTATCTCGGTCGAACGGCATACGCCGGATTTCCAACTTCTACCGACATGGCAGGGCGTCGTGCTGAAGCCTCTGTCTGATGGCGTTTCCATCCGGCCGTCGACGGAGGGTTTCATTATCGGCGCTGAGGACCGTGATACAAGGCTTGTCGCATCACCGGGTGATCGCGCTACTGCCGCCGTGCAGGCCTCCAGCCAGATGAGCCGGATCTTCGACCTGCCGAACCTTACCACCGAGGGTTTGCTGCGCCGTATGCAGAGTGCCGTGGCTTCAGCGGCCTCGCTGCCGCCGTCGGCGCGCGGCCAGGCGCGTCGAGGGGTCGCAGAGAGCATGCTGGCGCTGGGCATGGGAGCGGAGGCGCAATCAGTTCTCGCGCTTGCCGATTCAAGCGATGCGCGAACCGCGCCGTCACCATCTGCGCGGGCGCTATCTGCTGCAACCAGCCTATTGTCGGGCCGGCTCGCTGACGCTGACGCGCTAGATGATCATGCACTCGATGGGAGCGATGAGATCGCGTTCTGGCGAGCGTTGAAATCCACACTGCGGTTGCCCGAAAATTCCGCTGCTGCGGAGATTTTTGCCAACACAACGCCATTGCTACTATCGTATCCGGGTGCGCTCCAACGAAGGTTTAAGCCAATTGCCGCTGAGGCGATGGCGCAAGGGGGCCAGGTCAAAGCGGCACAGCTTTTGATTGATACCAGCCCCCAGGAGCCTATCTTCGGCCTCGCGAGGGCCTACCTAGAGCAGGCAAAGGGCGGCAACCCCGATAAGGCCATTTCAATGTTCGACGCACTTGCGCAATCGCAGGACAGGCTTGTGCGCCTGCGAGCTGCTCGAGCCGGTGCAGAATTGCGTCTGGCCTCAGGGAAGGCGGACGCTGGTCAAACCGCTGAGGCTCTTGGAAAGCTCCTGTTTGCGTGGCGGGGCGATGAACGCGAAATCGAATTGCGGCTCCGAATTGCGCAGCTGCAGGCCCAGGCCAAGCAATGGCGGCCATCTCTGCAGCTGTTGCGGGATACGGAGCAGCTTTGGCCTGATCGTGGCGAGCAGCTGAAGGCGCGGTTGGGTGAGACGTTTGCCGCGTCTCTCACGACCACGTCGCAGGCGCAGGTCAAGCCGTTCGACCTCGTGGCGATGGCGGAAGAAAACGCGGATCTCCTGCCTGACGGTGAAGCAGGCATGCGATTGGCCGAACGCGTAACCGATGCACTGGCGGAACTGGATCTCCCGGCACGCGCCGTGCCGTATCTTGAAAAAATGATTGGGGCAGCTCCAAAGGGCGTGGTGCGCGCGAGCTTTGGTGGGCGGCTGGCGCAACTGCGTCTCCAGCAGGGTGATAACACAGGCGCGCTTGAAGTTCTGAAATCCACCGCAGCCGAGAGGCTTCCGCCGGAATTGTTGGAAAGCCGGACGAAGACATTTGCCGAGTCGGTCGCGCGGCTTAATGATTTGCCAAGCGCTGCCGATGCATTACGCCAGCTGGACACGCCGTCAGGCGATCATCTCCTTGCTGATTTGGCTGAGGCCGCACGGAATTGGCCAGAGGTGGTTTCGGCGATGCGTCGAGTGGTGTCTCGGGATGTTCCCGTCAGCGGGCCAATCACAATCGCCCATAGCGAAGCATTGCTGCGATTAGCGAGCGCAGCCTCGATGGCCGGAGATGAGGAAACAATGGTTGATTTGCGAGGTCGTGACCTCTCGTTGCTCCCGGTCGGGAGGGCGTTGGACCTGCTGAAAATCATGCTGACCCGGCCGGTGGCCAACGCATTGGACCTTCCGCGCGCGGCGCGCGAGATGGCGATGGCACGCTCGGTTCCGGGCAACTTGCCCTCCTTGTCCCGCCGATAGGGCTAACCCGTATCTTCGGAAAGCGTTACCTGCTCAAAACGACATACTTGGCATGAGGTATGCAAAAAATGACTTCGGTGAGCGTCTTTTATGCTTGCGTTGCGGTGCTCCCTTCTTCATCTTCCGCGGCCTTGGCCCCAGGGGGCCCGCCCAACCGGGGCGGTGCCCAACAGGCTATCTGCTGGTTGGACAGGGTATGTGCCATGAACGCACTCTCACCACTGGGGATGGTCTCGGATTTCCCGAGCGATAACCCGGTTTCCGTTGTTCCCGTCACGACCGAGGTCGGCGAGCAAAAGGATTATTTCGTCGAGCGGGACGGGATGAAGTTTGCCGGCACTCATTTGCTGGTCGATCTATGGGGGGCCACAAATCTCGGAGACCCTGCTCATATCGATGCGGCTTTACGTGAGGCTGCCATCGTGGCCGGGGCCACGATATTGCACAGTCATTTCCACCACTTCTCGCCCAACGGTGGCGTATCGGGCGTGCTCGTGCTGGCCGAGAGCCATATCTCGATCCACACTTGGCCCGAAAAGGATTTTGCGGCGATCGACCTGTTCATGTGCGGTGCATGTGATCCGAACAAGGCCATTCCGGTTTTGCAGGCGGCGTTTTGTCCGTCACGCATCGACCTGGATGAACAGCGGCGTGGCCGCGTGTATTGAGATCGCCTGTCTGAATTGAATAAATGCGGGCCGGGCGGCAACGTCCGGCCCGTTCCATGTGAGGAGACCAACGCGATGGCAACCGATTCCTGGGTCAATGAGACGCTTTACCCCACATGGGGCCAGCGTTTCCTGGTCAAGCGCGAGCTCGCCCGGGTTCAGAGCGATTTCCAGGACATCGTCATCTTTGAAAGTTTCAATCATGGCCGCGTGATGCTGCTGGACGGTGTGGTCCAGATCACCGAAGGCGACGAGTTCGTCTATCAGGAGATGCTGACCCATGTGCCGCTGCTGGCGCATGGCGCCGCAACTAACGTTCTGATCATCGGCGCGGGCGATGGCGGCGTGCTACGCCGCGTGCTGCAGCACAGCACGGTGACGCGGGCTGTTATGGTCGAGATCGATGGAGAGGTCATTCGTCTCGCAAAGCAATTCTTGCCCGACATCGCCGGCGACGCATGGACCGATCCGCGTGCCATCGTCATCGTAGGCGA
>JBBROR010000364.1:0-3366 GCA_038229175.1 Acetobacterales bacterium
GGCAACGGGCGTTTTACAATCACCGCACCGGCGGCGGCGAGGCGGTCGGCGGCGCGGTCGAGCAGGGCGAGGGTCTCGGGCGATGCCTCCGCCCCCGCCGGCCCGGGGCATAGGCCAATTCGCAGGGTGGTTCCGGGCTTCGTGTTGGGGTCGCCAAGGTCACGCCCGGCCACGGCACCTGCGAACAGCGCGCAATCTGCGACCGAGCGGGCCATGACGCCAATCGTGTCCAGGCTTTCGCTCATCACCTTCATGCCAAGGCGGGCGATCATGCCGAAGCTCGGCTTGTAGCCGACCACGCCGCAATACGCCGCCGGGCGGATGATGGAGCCGGCGGTCTGGGTGCCGAATGCGAGCGGAAAGAAGCCGGCGGCCACTCCGGCGGCGGACCCGCTGGACGAGCCGCCTGGCGTGTGTGCGACATTGTGCGGATTGCCGGTGGGGCCGGGCTTGCGGGTGGCGAACTCGGTGGTGACGGTCTTGCCCATCACCACGCCGCCCGCCGCGCGCGCCCAGGCGACGCACGCGGCGTCGGCCTTTGGGCGATGGCCCTGCCAGATCGGCGAGCCGTATTCAGATTGCTGGTCGTGCGTGTCCAGCACATCCTTCACTCCGATCGGCAGCCCGTGCAGCCGCCCGGGGCGGGCGGAGGTTGCGCGTGCCAATGCGGCGTCGAAATGCGCGAAGGCGTGCACGCGTGTCTCGTCGGTGGCGATCCGGTCCAGACAGGCCTCCAACAACGCTTCCGGCCGGAGGGTTCCCGCCGCTATTTTGTGCGAAGCTTCGGTCGCGGTCAGGCGGGCGGGATCGGACATGATGTCTCCTTCAAGGCGGGTGGTGCTGGGCAGGACGGAGGTTCATGGTGCCGGCATGACACGCTCCGGTAAAGCCATCGCGCCCATAATGGTCGCCCAGACCCATGACGGGGTTCTGACCTACCTCGTTGCAGCAATGCCGGAGGCATTGCCGCCGGTGCCGCCGCGTGAACTGGAACGCGCCTGGCATCAGGCACGGGCGGCAGCGATCGCCTCGGTGGACGGCCCTGCGCGACTGTTCCGCTTCATGCAAGGGCAGGAGCAGGCCGCCGATCTGGCGTTGATCGATCCAGATGCGCGTTGCTGGGCCGCCGCCGTGGATGCGGCGCGCGGCATCGACAATCTTGCCGGCCTGTCGATCTGCCTGCGCCTGCTGGCGTTGGTGGAGTTGATGACGCGAGCAAGTTGGACCACCGATCACGTGACCATCCTGCCGGATGGGGCGGAGATCGATGCCGCCCTGCTGGGGGCCGCCGCCAGCGCCCCATTGACCCGGGAGGCGAATTTCGACGAACAGCACCTGCGTGCGCGGGTTGCGCAGGGTAGAATGATATCCGACACACGATCCCGCCTTCCAGGAGCACACGCATGACGAAACGGACGCCGATGATGGCCGCCTCCTCTTTGAAAGCTTTGATCCCGGCCGGCCTCGCCTTGTTGCTGCTGGTTGGTTGCGCCCAGCCGAACAGCGGACGCCGCGCCGGGCTGACCGCGGCCCAGGCGGCCGAATGCCGCAGCCGCAGCGAGGCGATCTATCGCCAGCAGAATCGCGGTGAAGTCTATAAGTCGGACATCTACGCAACCAGCACACGCGACGCGCCGTTTGCCACCAACGGCCTGCCAGGCATCACATCGAACGGCCTGGGCGCGCAGTTCGGCCGGGAGAAGGCGTTGGCCGATTGTTACAACAGCCAGGTGAACGGGCCGCAGCCCGCCGCGCCGCAACCGCCGGTGGTGAACTGATCACACGGCTTGCGAGCCGTTGCCACCGCCCGTAAACCCACCCCATTCCACCCACTGAAGGAGCGCCTGCATGAGCAAGATCATACGTACCGAACCCAACAAGGTTCTGTCCAAGGCCGTCGAATATCACGGATTTGTGTTCCTCCAGGGCTGCACGGCGCAGGATCTTTCGAAGGACATCACCGGCCAGACCGCGGAAGTGCTGTCTGCGATCGACGAAATTCTGGAGACCCACGGCACAGACAAGACACGTTTGTTACAGGCGCAGATCTGGCTGAAGGACATCAGGGATCGCGACGCGATGAACAAGTTGTGGTCGGCCTGGCTGCCTGAGGGCGGCGCCCCGGCCCGCGCCTGCGTGCAGGCGAATATGGCAGATCCACGCCATCTCGTTGAAATCATGGTCACTGTCTGTAAATAAACGCCTGAGACGGAGGGGCAAGGTGCCCCTCCACTTCGCGAATCACCGCACTGGATGCCGGCTTTTGAGCTTCTTGGCATCGCAACCAAAGCCCTCTTCGTTCTTTCAGCGTAAGCTTACGACCAGATGAATAGGATTTCATACCGTTCCCGCGCCGTTGGGCAGCCCGACCTTGTGCGATCTTGCATAGCAGTAACGCAAAAAGTTCCATGCCGGGTTGCCAGCCACCGCGATGTGTTGCTACCGGAAACATATCGTGAGGCATCAAGGGGATCGGCGCATGCGGGTTTGGAGCTTTGGAGTGCGCGTTGCAGCGTTGAGTTTGAGCATCGTGGCCGTTGCGCCGCTGGTCGCCACCGACGCCTTTGCTGCCCGCTCCAAATCGTCGTCCTCGCACGAAACGATCCTCAAGACCTCGGCGCTCAAACCGCCGGTCATGAAGCTGCAGCCCCCCAAGATCTCCACCAAACTCGTGCTGGGCAGCAAAACGCTTCCGGTGGTGCACGCCACGCTGAATGGCAGTCGGGGCCTGTCCAAGCAGGTGCTGCTGAAGGGTGGCAAGGCACGTTATGCCGGGTCCAGCCTGCAATGTGTTCCTTTCGCACGGTCCGCCAGCGGCATCCAGATCAAGGGCAACGCCGCCAACTGGTGGGATGCAGCCAATGGCGTTTATGCCCGCGGCCAGGCCCCGGAGGCTGGCAGCGTGCTGAACTTCCGTGCCACCGGCACCATGCGCCTGGGCCATGTGGCCGTGGTGAAGAACGTGGTGAATTCGCGTGAGATCGAGATCGACCACGCCAACTGGGCCGGCCCCGGCGCCAGCAAAGGCGGCGTCAGCCGTGCCATTTCGGTGATGGACGTGTCTGCCAACAACGATTGGTCGTCGGTGCGCGTGGGCCTTGGGCATAGCGGCAACTTCGGCAGCGTTTATCCCACCTATGGCTTCATCTACGACCGTCCGGACAGTGACATGATCGCCTCGGCCCCGGCGCATGTTCGTTACGAGGAAGTGGCAGAAGCGCCGTCCCGCTCGTTTCGTTAAAATTGGCCGCCAGGACTGGTCTGCAAAACTGGTCGCTGGCCGTTATCAGATAAGGCCAGCCCCCGCCAGAACCGCGCCCGCCGCCAGCAGCCATAGCGGATTGAGCCGCGTGGCGATGGCGACCA
>JBBROR010000365.1:0-3351 GCA_038229175.1 Acetobacterales bacterium
ACGGTGGAGCGCTTGGTAGCCTTCTGAGGGATTGGGTGCAAGGGGGGATCGACATCGGGGCGCGCGGATGTAGGTCTTGACGTGGGGACGGGGGTTGGGGAGGAGTGCCCTATGAGCCATTCCGACGATGAAGCGCCCGATCACACGCCGTCCACGCCGCGCAAGGGGGCTCAGCAGGAGGCTGAGCGGCTGGCGCGGGCGGAGCGGGTGGCTGCGGCGTTGCGGGCTAATCTGGTGAAGCGGAAGCAGCAGGCTCGTGCTCGGGCGGAAGGAGAAGAGGGGTAGCATCAGGCGCGTTTGCGTTTGGCTTTGGCTGGCGCGGGGAGCAGCGGGGCCAGAAAGCGGCCGGTGTGGCTTTCGGGGCATTGGGCAACTGTTTCCGGGGTGCCTTCCACCACAACCTTGCCGCCGCCTTCGCCGCCTTCGGGGCCGATGTCGATGATCCAGTCAGCGGTTTTGATGACTTCGAGGTTGTGTTCGATCACGATCACCGTGTTGCCCTGGTCGACCAGGGCGTGGAGGACTTCCAGGAGTTTTCTGATGTCTTCGAAATGCAGGCCGGTGGTGGGTTCGTCGAGGATGTAGAGGGTGCGGCCGGTGGCGCGTCTTGCCAGTTCCTTGGAGAGTTTGATGCGCTGGGCTTCACCGCCTGAGAGCGTGGTGGCCTGTTGGCCCAGGGCCACGTAGCCGAGGCCGACCTGTTGGAGGATTTTCAGGCGGTCGTGGATTTTCATGGACGCGCTGAAATACGGGACGGCTTCGTCGACGTTCATGGCCAGGACGTCGGCGATGGATTTGTCGCGGAACTTGATGTCGAGCGTTTCGCGGTTGTAGCGGCGGCCTTTGCAGGTGTCGCATTTCACGTAGACGTCGGGCAGGAAGTGCATCTCGATCTTGAGGACGCCATCGCCCTGGCACGCCTCGCATCGTCCGCCTTTGACATTGAATGAAAAACGGCCGGGCTTGTAGCCTCTCGCGCGGGATTCCGGAAGTTCGGCGAACCAGTCGCGGATGGGGGCGAAGAGGTCGGTGTAGGTGGCGGGGTTGGAGCGGGGGGTGCGGCCGATGGGGGATTGGTCGATATCGATGATTTTATCCAGCAGGTCCAGGCCTTCGATGCGGTCGTAGGGGGCTGGGACCTCGCCGGAGCCCATCAGGCGGCGCGATGCGGCCTTATACAATGTGTCGATCACCAGGGACGACTTGCCGCCGCCGGAGACGCCGGTGACGCATGTAAAAACGCCGAGAGGGAAGCTGGCGGTGACGTTCTGCAGGTTGTTGCCTGTGGCGCCGACGACGCTGATAACGCGGCCGCCCTGGGCGGGGCGTCGCATCGCCGGGACTTCGATGCGACGGCGGCCGCTGAGATAGTCGCCCGTAAGGCTGGCGGGGTTGGCGGCCACTTCTTCGGGCGTGCCCTGGGCTACGACGTAGCCGCCGGCGACACCGGCGGCGGGGCCCATGTCGATGAGGTGGTCGGCGGCGCGGATGGCGTCTTCGTCGTGTTCCACCACCAGGACGGTGTTTCCCAGGGCTTTCAGGCGGCGCAGCGTGCCGAGCAGGCGTTCGTTGTCGCGCTGGTGCAGCCCGATGCTGGGCTCGTCGAGCACGTAGAGGACGCCCGTGAGGCCGGAGCCGATCTGGCTGGCGAGGCGGATGCGCTGGCTTTCGCCGCCGGACAGGGTGGCCGAGCTGCGGGCCAGCGACAGGTAGTCTAGGCCGACGTCGTCGAGGAATCTCAGGCGATCGAGGATTTCGCGCAGAATGCGGCGGGCGATTTCGGCACGTTGCGGGGTGAGGGTGGCCTCCACCGTGGCAAACCAGGCCAGGGCTTTTCGGATAGAGAGATCATTGGCCTCGGCGATGTGGCAGCCGGCGATCTTGACGGCCAAGGATTGCGGCTTGAGGCGGGCGCCGTTGCAGACGTTGCAGGGCTTTTCGGCCTGGTAGCGGCCGAGTTCCTCGCGGACCCAGGCGCTGTCGGTCTCGCGCAGGCGGCGCGCGAGGTTGGCGATGACGCCTTCGAAGGGCTTTTCGACGGAATATTCGCGCACGCCGTCCTTGTAGGTGAATTTGACGATCGTCTTGTCGGTGCCGAACAGGATGGCTTGGCGCACGGGCTCGGGCAGTTCGTCCCAAGGGGTGCGGGTCGTGACCTTAAAATGCCGCGCCAGGCTTTGCAGGGTCTGGTCGTAATAGGGGGATTGGGTGTTGACCCACGGGGCCACCGCTCCCTCCGCCAGCGGGCGGCGTTCGTCGGGAACGACGAGGTGGGGGTCGAAGAAGGCTTCGACGCCGAGGCCGTCGCAGGCGGGGCAGGCGCCGTGAGGGGAATTGAATGAAAAAAGGCGCGGCTCGATCTCCTCGATGGAGAAGCCGCTGACGGGGCAGGCGAAGCGGGAGGAGAAGACGGTGCGCTCGCCGGTTGTGGCGTCTTCGGCGTAGACAACGCCGTCGGCCATGGCGAGGGCTGTTTCGAAGCTATCGGCCAAACGGGTTTCGATGTCTGGGCCGACCACCACGCGGTCCACCACCGCTTCGATCTCGTGCTTGATTTTACGGTTCAGCGCCGGGACTTCGGCGATTTCGTAAAGCGTGCCGTCCACCTTGACGCGGGTGTAGCCGCGGCGTTGGAGTTCGGCGAGCTCTTTGCGGTATTCGCCTTTGCGGTCTCGCACCACGGGCGCAAGCAGAAGAAGGCGGGTTTTGGGCGGCATCGCCATCACACGGTCGACCATCTGGCTGACCGTCTGTGCCTCGATCGGCAGGCCGGTGGTGGGAGAATACGGCACGCCCACGCGGGCCCATAGCAGGCGCATGTAGTCGGCGATTTCGGTGACAGTGCCAACAGTAGAACGTGGATTTTTGCTCGTTGTTTTCTGTTCAATGGAAATGGCAGGCGAGAGGCCTTCGATGCTGTCGACGTCGGGTTTTCCCATCAGTTCCAGAAACTGACGGGCATACGCGGACAGGCTTTCGACGTAGCGGCGCTGGCCTTCGGCGTAGATGGTGTCGAACGCCAGCGAGGACTTTCCAGAGCCTGACAGGCCCGTGATGACCGTGAGCTCATCTCGCGGAATCTGGACGTCGATGTTCTTGAGATTATGCTCGCGCGCGCCGCGCACCGTGATGTAGCCGGCCATTAAGTGATTTTCCGCAGATGTTCTTGTGCTGTTCTTCGTATATGGCGTCTGAGGCCGCTTTACGCTAGTGTGAAAGGCTGCAGAGAACAGGACGAACGCGCATGGCCGGAAGTGTGAACAAGGTGACGTTGATCGGCCGCCTGGGAAAGGACCCTGAGGCCCGCACCACCCAGGCCGGCATGAAGACGGTCAGTTTCTCGCTCGCCAC
>JBBROR010000366.1:0-3345 GCA_038229175.1 Acetobacterales bacterium
CGCCGTCTCGGCGTCGATCAGGCGCAACAAGGGTGTAAGAAGGGAGGCGAGTGCGGGGTTCATGCCCCCTGATGCCGCAATTCGCCCCCTTGCGCCAGCATCCGAATGCCCGCTTCAGCATCCCAATTCACGCAATCGCAGCCAGGTGCACCGCATTCCCAACAGTCGCCACGAACGCGATACGGCAGCCATCCTGGGCAGACATCATCACCATGTCGCCGGAGGCCAGCATATCGCATGCAAGATCGAAAAATCCGGCCGCCCCCAAAGCCGAAAGCTCGGCGCCCGGCGCCTTGTAGTGCCACAGGGTGAACCCCTGCGCGTAAGCCAGAACCGAGAGATTTCGCAGTGTGAATGCCATTTTGGCCTCCTGTTGGAACATAACAGGAACATTTACCCACACTCTCGGCTGAGTCAAAAGTTAATAGACTATTATTCCTATTCACTTTGGCCCAAAATCCTATAACAATGAATTAACGCTTAGAATCGCGTACGCTGTGGCACAGGGCAGATCGTATGAAACACGACGACATCTGGCGGGCACTCGACACCATGGCAGCCGAGAACGGCTTGTCCGCCTCGGGCCTTGCCAAACGCGCGGGCCTGGACCCCACCACCTTCAATCCGTCCAAGCGACGAATGCCGGACGGGCGTGCGCGCTGGCCCAGCACCGAGAGCCTCGCCAAGGTGCTGGAGGCCACGGGCGCCACATTGGATGTCTTCACCGCCCTCGTGACCGGCGCCCGTGCCATCCCCGCCGCCCCGCCGCGCCAGCAATCACGGCGCATCCCGCTGATCGGTCTCGCCCAGGCCGGCGGCGAAGGCTATTTCGACGATGGCGGCTACCCCGTGGGTGGCAGCTGGGACGAGGTGGCGCTGCCGGAAATCGCCGACGGCAATGCCTACGCGCTGGAAATCAGCGGGGAAAGCATGGAGCCGGTGTTCCGCGACGGCGACGTCGTCATCGTTTCTCCCAACGCGCCGATCCGCCGCGGGGACCGCGTGGTGGTGCGAACCGCCAACGGCGAGGTCATGGCCAAACAGCTGGCCCGGCGCTCTGCCAGACGCGTCGAATTGCGCAGCCTGAACCCGGCCCATCCCGACTATAATTTCGATCTCACCGAAATTGCCTGGATCCACCGCATCGTCTGGGCCAGCCAATAGGTTTTTAGTGGCACCGGCGGAGCGATCTGCGCCACGATCGCAGCATGATCCCAAGGGCACTACTCGCAGCATTCGCTTTTGTTCTACTTGCCCACGCGGCCCACGCTGCCGAGCCGGTGGACCTGGCCCTTGTGCTGGTCACCGATGTTTCACGCTCCATTGACGACAGCGAGTACGATCTCGAAAAGCAGGGCCTCGCCACCGCCATGCGCGACCCGGCCGTGCTCGGCGCCATCCGCAACGGCGCCATCGGCACAATTGCCGTTGCCTATATCGAGTTCGCCGGCCCCTACGAGGTCCGCACCATCGTTGACTTCACGCTGATCCGAAATGCTGCCTCGGCCCAGGCCTTCTCCGATCGCCTGATCGCGGCTCCGCGCGCGTTCTCTGGCCGCACCTCGATCAGCGCCGGGATCGATGCCGCCGTCGACCTGCTGATGAAATCCAACCTCGAAGCGCAACGCCGCGTGATCGACGTGTGCGGCGACGGCACCAACAACGCAGGCCGCGATGTCACGGCCGCGCGCGACGATGCCGTGCGCGCCGGCATCCTGATCAATGGCCTGACCATCATCAACGATCACCCGGTCAGCTACACCTTCGCCCACGTTGCCCCGCCAGGCGGCCTCACCAACTGGTATCGCGAAAACGTCATAGGCGGTCCGGGCAGCTTCGTGCTCGAGATCCACGACTTCCAGACCTTCGGCGAGGCCATGAAGCGAAAGCTGCTCAACGAAATAGCCGGCACGCTGCAAAGCACACCTGGATGACACAGCAGCACGATCACGAATTTCGTTGCTTTTCTCCTGTCTTGCGTTCGCACTAGCGTCAGACGGGTTCAACGATGGAAAGGCTGGGGCAATGGATTTCGGCATTCGATCGGCTATTCTGGCAGCATCCGCCCTCTTCGCCTTTTGCTGGGGCGCAGCTCCCGCACTTGCCCAGGACATCATTCCACGCAAGCCAGGGCTATGGCGCATCACCATGAACATGGCAGGCGCACCCGCCGGAATGCCCCCGATAACGATGTGCCTCGATTCCAAAACCGACGCGAACATGCAGCAGATGGCGCAAAGCGGCGAAAAGCCGGACTGCAGCAAGAACGAGGTCAAGCGCAGCGGCAACCAGATGACGATGGATTCAGTCTGCAAAATCGACAACAGCGTGTCGACATCACACGGCGTGATAACCTTCAGCGGCGACACCGCCTATCACATGGACATGACCACACGGTTCAATCCGCCAATGGCGGGCCAGGCCGAGCATAAAATGTCCCAGGACGCGGCGTGGACCGGCCCATGCCCCGCCGGAATCAACCCCGGTGACATGGTGCTGCCGAACGGCATGAAGATGAATATGGGCACGATGGGCAAACCGCCAGCGAGGCCTTAGGCCATGATGCGTTTGGAGGCCTGATCCGACCGCATCGACATGACCGCCCAAACAATCCTGGCTCCAAGACTCAAGCTTGCCCCCATCACTTTGCGGCGCAACACTGCCCGCAATCGTGGGAGCAGGTTATGGAAATTCGCAATCTCGGCCGGTCCGGCCTGCGTGTCTCGGCCGTGGGGCTAGGCTGCAACAATTTCGGCGGCCGCCTGGACCTAGAAGGCACGCGCGCGGTGATCCACGCCGCGTTTGATGCCGGCATCACCCTGTTCGACACTGCCGACGTGTATGGCGACAAGGGCGGTTCCGAAACCCTGATGGGCGAGGTGATCGGCGCGATGCGCCACGAGATCGTGCTCGCCAGCAAGTTCTGCATGCCCATGGACGCCAACGAAACGCTCAAAGGCGGCTCGCGGCGCTACATCATGTCGGCCGTGGAAGCGTCGCTGAAGCGGTTGCAGACCGACTATCTGGATCTCTACCAGATGCACCGGATGGACCCGCTCACGCCCATCGAGGAAAGCCTACGGGCGCTCTCGGATCTCATGACGCAAGGCAAGATCCGCTATTTTGGCTGCTCGAATTTCACCGGCTGGCGGATGGTCGAGGCGCAATGGACCGCCAAGGCCCTGGGCGTTCCAGGCTTCGTTTCGGCCCAGGACGAATACTCCCTCGTAAAGCGCGAGCACGAGGCCGATCTCATTCCCGCACTGCGCGAATACGGCCTGGGCCTGCTGCCCTATTTTCCGCTGGCATCGGGCCTGCTCACCGGCAAATACCGCAGGAACGCAC
>JBBROR010000367.1:0-3341 GCA_038229175.1 Acetobacterales bacterium
CTTAGCCAGCCGATCCGATGGCCACCTCCGCCTACACCGCCGCCGTCAGCAAATTTCCACCACGATCGCGGACGCTACCGGAGGACCGGGCCGAGCTTATCAATGTGCTGGCAAACGACCCGTTCGCGGGCGACCTGGTTCCCGGCCTTGGAGGCGTCCGCAAGCTGCGGTTCGCGCCGGCTGGACGGGGCAAGTCGGGCGCGTTCCGGGTGATCTACTACTACGCCTCGGTCAACCGTCCGATCCTGGCGCTGCTGATCTACGGCAAGAGCGAGCAGGACAACATCACGCCAGTACAGCGGGACGCCTTGCTGGCCCTGCTCGCGACGGAAAAGGCGGAACGACGTGCGAGATAGAACTATGGAGGGTTTGCATGAGGGTGAAGGAGTTACCGGCGGGCACTGACACCAGCCTGGGCGATGAACTGGTTGTAGCTGCCGGGATGAAACTCCCCAGAAGTGCCGATTGAAAATTCCCCAGTTTACCTGACGGGCTTTGGTCTTCGGGTTGGGATCGGGTCAGTCGGCGATTGGTGGTCAGCTTGCCTCTTCAAGGGAGGCGATCTGGTGGTCCGACTGGGAGAGATTGTGATGATCCTTGATCTGCATCGGCAAGGTGCTGGCGTCTCGGCTATCGCTCGGCGCACGGGGCTGGACCGCAAGACGGTTCGCAAAGTGATCGCGACCGGTCTCGAGCCGCCGGCCTACGGTCCTCGCCAAGCCAAGGTCACGCAGCTGGAGCCCTTTGAACGCTACCTGAGCGAGCGGCTCGCCGTGGTGCCCGAACTGACTGGTCGCCGTCTGCACCGTGAGCTTGCCGCCATGGGCTACCATGGCGGTTACACTGCGGTGACCGACCTGCTGCGCGAGATACGGCCGATCACGCCACCCTCGTTCGAGGTGCGGTTCGAGACGGCGCCGGGTCGCCAGGCGCAGGTGGACTTCGCCCATTTCCGCACCGTGTTCACTGATGAGCCAAGCGTCGAGCGCGTGGTGTGGCTGTTCTCGCTGGTGCTGGGGCACAGTCGCATGTTGTGGGGCCGGTTCGTGCCGCAGCAGGATATGCAGACGGTGCTGCGTTGCCACGCCGCCGCCTTCGAGGCCCTGGGCGGGGCGCCTGGCGAGATCCTCTACGACCGGATGAAAACCGTGGTCGATCGCGAGGTGGTGCAGGATGGTCCCGAGCCTGGCCACATCGTCTATAACCGCACTCTGGTCGAGTTCGCGCGGCACTACGGCTATCTGCCAAAGGCTTGCAAGGCCTACCGGGCCAAGACCAAGGGCAAGGTCGAGCGGCCATTCCGTTACATCCGCGAGGACTTCTTCCTCGGCCGCAGCTTCCGTAACCGCGACGACCTCAACAGCCAGTTCCGCCAGTGGCTCGACCAGGTTGCCAACGCGCGGGTGCATGCCACCACGCACCGGGTCGTCAGCGAACACTTCGCCGAGGAGCGTTCCAGCCTGCAGAAGCTGCCCGCCGGACCGTTCCAGGCCGTTCTGCGCCTGGAACGGCGCATCACCAAGGACGGCATGGTCTCCGTCGACGGCAATCTTTACAGCGTGCCCGATACCACAAGGCGCCGGCCGGTCGAGGTGCACAGCACGGCCGACGAGGTCCGCATCCTCGAGCAGGGCACGGTCATTGCCATCCACGCCGTCATGGAGGGTCGCGGTCAGCGCCGGATCACGGCCGGGCATCGGACCACGCCGGCGCCCACGAACAGCCAGACGCCGCGGCACGGTATGCCACCCAATCGATCCGGTGAGGTTGTCGCGCTACGTCCGTTGTCCTTTTACGGCGCCGTGGGCAAACGCCTGGCTGCAGATAGTGCGGCAGACGGGGCGGCAGCGTGACCGCCGGCCCCATGCCGGAAAACCCGGTTGCACGGATCCGGCACAACCTGGTCGGCTTGCGTATGCCGCGTGCACTGGAGGCGCTCGAGGCCGTCATTCAGCAGATCGAGCGTGGCCAGCTTGGTGCCATAGAGGCGATCGACACCCTGCTGGCCGAGGAGATCACCGTGCGCGAGGGCCGCCGGATCAAGGCGGCTCTGCAAATGGCAAGGCTGGCCACGGTCAAGACGCTCACCGGCTTCGACTTCTCGTTCCAACCCTCACTCGACCGCAACCGCATCATGGCCCTCGCTAGCCTGGAGTTCATCGGCAAGCACGAGGTGGTGCACTTCATCGGCCAGTCCGGCACAGGCAAGAGCCACCTCGCCATCGCCCTTGGCGTCGAGGCGATCCGGGCGGGACGCAGCGTCTATTTCTGCCCACTCGCCGACATCATCGACAGCCTCGCCAAGGCCGATCGGGAGGGACGCCTACGCGAACGTATCCGCTATCTCTGTCGCACCCAGCTGCTGATCATTGACGAGATCGGCTACGTCACGCTGGGCGCTGCCGCCGGGAACCTGTTCTTTCAGCTGGTCAACGCCCGTTACGAGCGCGGCGCCATGATCCTGACCAGCAATCGCGGCTTTGCCGAGTGGGGTCAGGTGTTCGGCGATCCCGTCATCGCGACGGCTCTGCTGGACCGGCTGCTCCACCACGCCGTAGTCGTTCACATCGAAGGCTCCAGCTACCGCATGCGCCAGCACGCCGACCTGCTGCCGCCGGTCATGCCGCCCAGCTCCCACCCAGGCCCACAAGCCAAACGCCGCGGCCGGCCACCCAAGGCCGCGGCCGACACGATGCTCGGCGGATGAGCCGCGTCCTGATCCCAACTCCGCCTGTCCAGCGTTACGTAACGGAGGCACTCATGCCAAAAGACCTACTGACAGAGAACAGCCAGGCACTCAGTAATGCCGAACGTCAGGCCCGTTATCGCGCTCGCAGGGCCGAGCAGGCGGGAACCACCATTCGTTATCGCCGGCCCGCCGACCGCCGCACCCGGCCCCAGCGTTGGCACGACGCGGTTGCCGAGCTGCTCGCCTTGCAGGCCGACTACACCGCCTGGGCCGATGCGCTGCCGGAGGCGCTGCGCGATACCGCCACGGCCGAGGCACTCCAGGCCATCGTCGACCTCGACCTATCCGAACTCGCCGACATCGAACCGCCACGCGGATACGGACGCGATTAAACCGCAACGAAGTGGGGAATTTTCAATCGGCACATTTGGGGAGCATTCAACCGGCATTGACAACTGGCGTGATGTTGTCCTGCTCGCTCTTGCCGTAGATCAGCAGCGCCAGGATCGGACGGTTGACCGAGGCGTAGTAGTAGATCACCCGGAACGCGCCGGACTTGCCCCGTCCAGCCGGCGCGAACCGCAGCTTGCGGACGCCTCCAAGGCCGGGAACCAGGTCGCCCGCGAACGGGTCGTTTGCCAGCACATTGATA
>JBBROR010000368.1:0-3300 GCA_038229175.1 Acetobacterales bacterium
GCTGAAGCTGGCCGAGGCGGTTGCGTGAGCGCTCACGCCGAACTCGACCTCAGCACGATCGATGCGCCGCGCACGGGTTTGCTGGGCGTGGTGCAGTCGGTCCTGAACGTGGTCAACGGCATCCTTGCGGTGGCATCCGCCGTGGCTATCGCCGCCGCCGGCCTGGTGCTGACCTGGGAGGTGGTGGGCCGCTACTTCCTCAGCATCGCCAGCGATTGGCAGGATGAACTGTCCACCTTCCTTCTCATAGGCGCCACCTTTGCCTCGGCTGCCTGGACCCAGGCGCGGCGCGGCCATGTCGGCATCGATGCGCTGTCGCTGTTGCTGCCGCCGGCGGCGGACCGGGTGCGTCGCAGGCTGGCCGATTTCGGCTCCTGCCTGTTCTGCGCCTTCTTCGCCGTGAAAAGCTGGCAGCTGCTGACGGAGGCCTGGGTCGACGATCAGACCACGCCATCCGCCTGGGGTGCGCCACTTTGGATACCCTATGCGTGCATGACCTTCGGCATGGGCCTGCTGGCCCTGCAGCAGGCCTTGCAGGTTTTCACTCCCCATAAAGTCGGCAAATGACCACTGTCCAGCTTGGCCTGATGTATGGGGGCGCCACGCTTGCCGCCCTGTTCTCCGGCATACCCATCGCCTTTGCTCTAGGCGGCGTGGCGACCGTGTTCATGATGATCTTCATGCCTGCGGCCTCGCTCGATACCATCGCGCAGAATGTCTATGAGGAACTGGCGAGCATCACCTTGCTCACCATCCCGCTGTTCATTCTCAAGGGCGCTGCGATCGGAAAGTCGCGCGCCGGCAAGGATCTTTACGACGCGCTGCACACCTGGTTGGGACGCGTTCCTGGTGGGTTGGGCGTGGCCGTGGTGTTGGCCTGCGGGTTGTTTGCGGCGATGGCAGGCTCCAGCCCTGCCACCTGCTCGGCGATTGGCAGCTCGGGCATTCCCGAGATGCGCCGTCGCGGCTATTCGCCCGGCTTTGCCGCTGGTCTGGTGGCCGCCGGCGGCACGCTGGGAATCCTGTTGCCGCCCTCCATCGTGCTGATCCTGTATGCCGTCGCCGCTGAGCAGTCGCTGGGCCGGCTGTTCCTCGCAGGCCTTGGGCCTGGCATTTTGCTGATCGTGCTGTTTGCCTCGTTTGCGGTGTTCCAATGGAAGCGGGAATACACCAGGGCGCAGGGCGTCGCGGCCAATGGCGGTGAACGTAGCCCCATCCTGTCGGACGAGCACTTCACGATGGCAGAGCGTATGGCCGCGCTGCCCCGGGTGCTGCCGTTCCTGTTGCTGCTCACCGGCGTGATGGTGGCCCTTTACGGCGGCATCGCCACACCGTCTGAAACCGCCGGCCTGGGTGCCGTGATGGCGCTGGCGCTGATCGCAATCGTCTATCAGGCTTACAGACTGCGTGACCTGAAACCCATTTTCGAAGGAACCTTGGGCGAGAGCGGCATGCTACTGATGATCATCGGCATGAGCCTGCTCTACTCCTACGTGATGAGCTACCTGCATATCAGCCAGAGTGCGGCAGAGGCCATCGTGGGCCTGCATCTGTCGAAATGGCTGCTCCTGACGGCTATCCTTCTTCTGGTCGTGGTGCTGGGCTTCTTCCTGCCGCCGGTGTCGATCATCCTGATGACGGCGCCCATCATCCTGCCGCCGCTGCGCTCCGCCGGGTTCGATCTGATCTGGTTCGGCGTTGTCATGGCCGTGGTGATGGAAATGGGGCTGATCCATCCCCCAGTAGGGCTCAACATCTTCGTCATCAACCGCATCGCGCCGGATATCGGTCTGGGTCCGGTGATCCGCGGCACCATTCCGTTCGTGATCCTGATGGCGATCGGCGTTGTCATTCTGTCGTTCGTGCCAGACATCGCCATGTGGTTGCCGAACGCGGTGTATGGATAGGGTCTGCACGACCACCGCCGCACTTGCGAAGTGAGCGTGGCCAAGGGATGCTCGCGCCATGAACACATCATCTTACGACACGATCGTCATCGGCGCCGGCATCGCAGGAGCAACCTGCGCCGCCCATCTTGCATCCCACCAAAAAGTGGCGCTGATCGAGGCGGAGGAGGCGGCGGGGTATCACTCCACCGGCCGTTCCGCGGCGATCTGGATTCAGAATTACGGACCGCCAGATGTGCAGACGCTGACAGGCCTGTCGCGCGCGTTCTTTGAAAATCCGCCAGCGGGTTTCACCGACAGCCCCATCATGGTGCAGCGCGGCATCTGCTTCCTGGCACCCGAGGAGCAGGTGGCGCATCTTGATCGGCTGTTGAGCGAAGGCATCGGGCTGAAGGAAATTTCCATTCCGGCCTTGCGTGAACTGGTTCCCGCTCTGCGGCCTGAATATGCCGCCCGCGCCGCCATCGAGACGGATGCGTTCGACATGGATGTGGCGGCCCTGCACCAAGGGTTTCTGCGCCAGCTCAAGGCCCTGGGCGGCACGTTGTCGCTACGCAGCCGTAGCGGCACCATCACCCGCAAGGACGGCATCTGGCATGTCGAAGTGACCGGCGGCACGGTTTTCACGGCGACGACGCTCGTCAACGCCGCTGGTTCCTGGGGCGATGTGGTGGCCGAGCAGGCCGGCGTGCCGATCCTGGGTTTGGTGCCGAAGCGCCGCACCGGCGTGGTGATCGACCCGGTGCCGTTCATTCCCACCCATTGGCCGATGCTCAACGACGTCGATCACACCTGGTACTGCCGGGCCGAGGCGCGCACCAAGCTGATGGTCTCGCCCGCCGACGAAACCGATGACACGCCGCATGACGTGCAGCCCGATGAGTTGGACGTGGCCGTGGCGATCGACCGCATGCAGCAGGCGTTGGATATCGAGGTGCGTCGCGTTGAGCACAGCTGGGCGGGCCTGCGCACCTTCACCCCGGATCGCAGCCTGGCCTTCGGCTGGGATGCGGCCGTGCCGGGCTTCATGTGGTGCGTGGGCCAGGGCGGCTACGGCATCCAAACCTCGCCGGCGGCAGGGCAATATATTGCCGATCTCGTCTGCGGCCGTGATCCCGGCGCCGCTGGCAGCATCGCCATCCGCGCTGATCCGCGTCGGTTCGCTGTTGGTGCGGAGGCGTAAACCTGCGCCGCGCTGTGGCGGGATGAACAGTGTGAACCTCGTTTCCTAAAAGCCGCCGTATCAGAGAAGCGAGACCCGAATGGCCCTGCATGTTGCCCTCACGCACCGCACCTCGTACCGATACGATCACGCGGTCATGCTTGGGCCGCAGACCATCCGGCTGCGCCCGGCGCCGCATGCGCGCACGCCCATCCTGGCCTATTCGCTGCA
>JBBROR010000369.1:0-3299 GCA_038229175.1 Acetobacterales bacterium
GAACCGCACGGCACCATCCTCGTCGGCCATGTAGTTGGCCGCGGCTTCAACCACCCGACGGTCCATGTCAGCCGCCAAAGCCGCTGCCTTGCCATGGTCTTCGAGTATCTGATGGACGGTGCCCAAGGTTGTGTCTGCCTGGTCCTGGCCGAGATTGGCCTTGTTGGAGTTGAAAATACGTTCCCCTTGTCAGCCATCTTGGGGGTGCTGGGCTTTCGTTGGGCAGAGCAAATTACGATAAACCTGACCTTAGAGGGTCGACTGCTGTCTGTCGCTGTGGACTGTTGCGAGGAAGCTAATAGATTAGATATTAGATTCTTCTATTAGCATGCACGCAGGAGTCCTCGGGATAGTTTATGCGACTCGGCGGAAATCTACGAATTGGGTTATCGCAACAGTCCACGGTTGCATCGCAATAGTCCTCGCTGTCCATCGCAGCAGTCCACAGTCAAATGCATCTGGTGGCGTCTATATCGGCGATTGTGTGCCAGACGTGGGGAAACAATTCTTCGCCCGGCTTCAACGTGATGTTTGTGTCCTCGCCAGAGTCCACGGTTTCAGCGGATCCTCAGGGTGTTCGGTGAGAAAAATCCGCTGCGAGCATTGACCGGTATCGCCATGCCCCGGGCTGGTTTCCTCGCAAGAGTCCACATCATGGGTTGGGCTGGCGTGTTGGCTCCTCGCTAGAGTCCTCACGCTGGCGCGTCATATCAGCGGCTTTCAGTGTTGACCTGTGAAGAACAAGTGAACGGCCGCCGGCCAACTCGGTGTGCGGTATCGGCTACAGCAATCGTTGGAAGGAACAACGCCTGCGGCCAATGGCATCAGTCGACGATGAAAAGCCTGGCGCCTGTTTTGGTCGACGAGCGATGCGCCGCGTCACCGAAATCGGACACCTGGTAGCTCATGCCCGCTTGGAGCTGGAAAACCCGGCCGTCGCGCAATTCCGTGTCCAGCACGCCTTCGAGCACGAGCAGTACGTGCCCACGGTCGCACCAGTGATCGGCGAGGTAGCCGGGTGTGTATTCCACCATCCGCACCCTGACATCGCCGATCTCCAACGTTTGCCAGATGGCGTGGCCGGTCTCGCCGGGATGCTCGGTTGTGGGAACGGCGCTCCAGTTTGTGGTGGTGAAGGGCAGGGGAGGGATTTTCACAGCAGCTTCCATCCTTCGGTGCCATGGCGGGTGTAGTGACAGATCATCACCTGCCCGTCCTCGCGCCCCAGTGCACGGATCACGTCCACGCGGCGTGGCGGATCGACCAGGAACGTGATGAACCCGCCGCCGCCGGCGCCGGAAACCTTGCCGGCGAGCGCGCCGGATGCCAGCGCCGTTTCCACCACATGATCGATGCGCGAATTGCTGACGCTGTGGGCGAGGCGCTTCTTGGCGTGCCACGATTTGCGCATGAAATTGGCGAAATTGGCGAAATCCCCACGCAGCAGGCACTCCTTCATGCCGATCGCATCGGCCTTGATCTCGTGCATGGCATCGAGCGTGGTGGTGTTGGTGGTGCTGGCGAGGTTGTTGGTCTGCTCGGCGATGATGCTGGCCGACGATCGTGAGACGCCGCTGTTGAACAGGACGAGGGAGGTTTCGAACTCCGACATGATCCAGTTCTTCACCCGCAGCGGATTGACGATCACGCGGTCGTGGGGGTGGAACTCCATGAAGTTCACGCCGCCGAAGGTTGCTGCGTACTGGTCTTGTCGCCCGCCGCCGAGCTTGGCATCGATGCGCTCGATCTCGAAGGCGAGATGGGCGATCTCGTATTCGCCCAACGGGAGATTGAGCCATTCGACGAAGGCCTTGACCAACGAGACCACCATGGTGCTTGACGTGCCGAGGCCGGAGCCGGGCGGGGCGTCGCAGAAGGTGGTGACGCGGCAGGGCAGGGGCCTTCCGCCGTTGTAGTCGGCCACCATCCGCCGGTAGACCGCGCGATGCAGGATCAGAGGGTTGGCCACCTCCATCGCGGCATCCGCTGGCGCCTCGAAATAGCCGTCGATGTCCGAGGCCTTGAACGACACGCGGCCGTTATCGGCGGGCTCGATGATGGTGTAGGCATACATGTCGATGGTGACGTTCAGCACGACGCCGACATGCAGGTCGCAATAGGGCGACACGTCCGTGCCGCCGCCGCCAAGGCCGAGGCGTAGTGGGGCGCGGGCGCGGATGATCATGGGCCACCTTGGGCAAGCAATGTGTCGAACCCGCGCAGCCGCTGCGCCCACACGTAATCCGCCAAAACCCGCCTTCTGGCGGCGGAGCCGATTGCCTGCGCCTCGGGGGCGAGGGTGCCCAGGCAGGCATTGGTAAATTCGGCTTCTCCCGATGCGACCAGAACCTCCTGGCCATCCATGGCATCGATGCCCTCCAGCGCGTCTGGCGTTACCACCACGGGGCGCGCCATCGCCATGGCTTCGAGCACCTTGTTCTGGATGCCGCGAGCAATCCGCATCGGCGCCACGCCGGCGGTGGCGTGCGCCACGTAAGGCCGCACATCCGGCACGCGGCCAGTGACGAAGACGCCGTCGAGATCGGCGAGTTTGGCCACCGACGGCGCGGGGCTGGAGCCTACGATGTGGAACTGTGCATCGGGCCGCCCCTGGCGGACCATGGGCAGGATGCTGCGCGCGAACCACTGGACGGCGTCTATGTTGGGTGGGTAGTCCATCGTGCCGGTGAACACGTAGTTGGGCCGCTGCGTGTCGAAAACTGCGTTATGGCTCAACGCCGGATCGAAATAGACTGCATCGACGCCGGATACGATGGCACGGATGCGTGATGCGTAATCCGGCACCAGGCTGGCGAACAAGGCGGCCTCCTCGGCGGAGACGAAGGTGCTCCAATCGCATTCCCGTGCGATCCGGGCTTCGAGTTTGGCTGTCAGCTTCCATTCGCGGTGATGCACCAGCCGCATCGGGCCCGTGCCCTGTTCGGCATAGGCGCGCCATTTTTCGCTGTCCACGTCGGCAAGATCGCACAGGCTCACTGGCGCTTTATAGGGGTTGTCGAGCACGTAGGCGGCCATGTTGGAGGAGCAGATGAACACCGCCTGTGGCCTGATGTCGCGCAAGACGCCATCGACCCAGGATTGCAGGCCGCGATCGTGAAAGAACGTGACGCTGAGCGGATCGCCGGTCAGCAGCCCGAGCAGGCAGGTTATTTTTGCCACCCTGCGATCAAGCGGGGCGAAATGCGACGAGGCGCACAGCGCGGCCACGGTGGGAATATGCTCGTTGTCGCGCGGATCGTCCACCAGACAGCCTAGATGCACCGTATAGTGCTCGGCCA
>JBBROR010000370.1:0-3277 GCA_038229175.1 Acetobacterales bacterium
AGGCCCCCCGCCACCAAGCCTGTGAGGAGGGCCCGCCGGTTCATGCCAGTTTCTGCTTTAAGGCTTCGTTGACCAAAGCCGGGTTGCCTTTGCCGGCCATGGCTTTCATCACCTGGCCCACGAAGAAGCCGAACAGCTTTTCCTGGCCGGCCTTGTAGGCGGCGATCTTGTCGGCGTTGGCTGCCAGCACGGCATCGACGGCGGCATTGATGGCGCCGGTGTCGGTGACCTGGCGGAGGCCTTTTTCTTCCACGATCGCAGCCGGTGGCTTGCCAGTTTCGACCATCGCCTCAAAAACCTCCTTGGCGATGCGGCCGTTGATGGTTTTATCCGCTATCAGATCAAGCAACTCGCCCAGCGCCCCGGCGCTGACAGGGGTGGTTTCGATGCTGGTGCCGGTGCGGTTCAGGGCGGCGAAGAAGTCGCCCATCATCCAGTTGGCGGCGAGCTTTGCGTCGCGCCCCCTTGCCACCGTCTCGAAAAAGTCGGCAGTGGCCTGTTCCATCACCAGGATGCGCGCGTCGTAAGCAGACAGCGCGTAATTGACGATGAAGCGGGCTGTCTTGGCGTCCGGCAATTCCGGCAATTCGGCTTTGAGGCCCTGAACCCAACCGGCATCGAGAACCAACGGCAGCAGGTCCGGATCGGGGAAATAGCGGTAGTCGTGCGCGTCTTCTTTAGACCGCATGGAGCGGGTTTCGTTGCGCGTGGGGTCGAACAGGCGGGTTTCCTGCACGACCTCGCCGCCGTCTTCCCACACGCTGATCTGGCGTTTGGCCTCGGCTTCGACAGCAAGCATAACGAAACGAATTGAATTAACGTTCTTCACTTCGCAGCGCGTGCGGAACGGCTCGCCGTGTTTGCGGACGGACACGTTGACGTCGGCGCGCATCGAGCCTTCGTCCATGTTGCCGTCGCAGGTGCCGAGATAGCGCAGGATCTGGCGGAGTTTCGTGAGATATGCGCCAGCTTCTTCGGGGGAGCGGATGTCGGGCTCGCTGACGATCTCCATCAGTGCCACGCCAGAGCGGTTGAGGTCGATGAAGCTGCGGGATGGGTCCTGGTCGTGCAGACTTTTGCCGGCGTCCTGTTCCAGATGCAGGCGCGTGACGCCGATGGTCTTTGTCGATCCGTCGCTGAGTGTGACTTCAACTTCGCCTTCGCCTACGATGGGGTGGGCGAACTGGCTGATCTGATAGCCCTGTGGCAGATCGGCGTAGAAGTAGTTCTTGCGGTCGAAGCGTGACCACAGATTGATCTTGGCATCCAGGCCGAGACCGGTGCGGACCGCCTGGGCCACGCATTCGCGGTTGATGACGGGCAGCATGCCGGGCATGGCGGCGTCGACGAAGCTGACCTGGGTGTTGGGCTCGGCGCCGTATTCGGCCGACGCGCCGGAGAACAGTTTGGATTTGCTGATGACCTGGGCGTGAACTTCCAGGCCGCAAACGATTTCCCAGGTGCCGGTGCTGCCTTCGAGTGTGTAGCTCATGCGTTGGCTCCTGCGCGCAGGGAAGGGAGTGCGGTGAACCCGGCGGCACGTTCGAGTGCGGCGCCGACGGCAAACACAGTTTCCTCGTCGAAGGGTTTGCCGATGACTTGCAGGGCCAGCGGCAGGCCCGTGGAATCGAGGCCGGTGGGCAGCGCCAAGCCCGGCAGCCCCGCCATGTTCACCGGCACGGTGAAGACGTCGTTGAGATACATCGTGATGGGATCGTCCATCTTGTCGCCCTGGCCGAACGCGGCGGTGGGGGTGGCTGGCGTTACCAGCGCGTCCACGTCGCGGAAGACATCTGTAAAATCTTTGAGGATCAGCGCGCGGACCTTCTGCGCCTTCAGATAGTAGGCGTCGTAATAGCCGGCCGAGAGAACATAGGTGCCGATCATGATGCGGCGTTTTACTTCTGCGCCAAATCCGTCAGCGCGGGTGTTCTCGTAAAGGGCGGTCAGGTCGTGGCCTTCGCTGCGCGCGCCGTAGCGCACGCCGTCGTAGCGGGCGAGGTTGGACGACGCTTCGGCGGGGGCCACGATATAGTAGGTCGCCAGGCCATATTTTGTGTGCGGCAGCGAGACGTCGACGATGGTGGCGCCGGCGTCGCGCAGCCACGCGAGCCCCTGCTGCCACAGCGCCTCGATCTCCGGGGCCATGCCCTCCATGCGGTATTCCCGCGGCACGCCGATGCGAAGTCCCTTCACGCCGCGTTTGCAGGCGGCGGCGAAGTCCGGCACGGGCATGTCGGCGGACGTGCTGTCCTTCGGATCGAAGCCCGCCATCGAGCCGAGCAGGATAGCGGCGTCTTCCACGGTGCGGGCGACGGGGCCGGCCTGGTCGAGCGAGGAGGCAAACGCCACAACGCCCCAGCGGGAGCAGCGGCCGTAGGTGGGCTTGACTCCCACGATGCCGCAGAACGCGGCCGGCTGGCGGATGGAGCCGCCGGTGTCGGTGGCGGTGGCACCCAGCGCCATGCGGGCGGCGACGGCCGCGGCCGATCCGCCGGAGGAGCCACCGGGGACGAGGGGACGATTGTCGCCGTGGCGGGTCCAGGGGTTGGTGACCGGGCCGTAGGCGGAGGTGAGGTTGGACGAGCCCATCGCGAACTCGTCCAGGTTCGCCTTGCCCAGGAAGATGGCGCCGTCGCGCAACAGGTTGGCTGTCACGGTGCTTTCGTACGGCGGGATGAACGGCGACAGGATCTTGCTGCCGGCGGTGGTGCGCACGCCCTTGGTGCAGAACAGGTCTTTGATGGCGAGCGGGATGCCTGTCAGCGGACCGGCATTGCCGGACTGAATTGCCACATCCGCCACGTCGGCCGCAGCCATCGCCAGTTCGGGCGTGGGGGTGATGTAGGCGTTGATCTGGGGGTTCAGTGCCTCGATGGCACCGACATAGGCAGACGTCAGCTCACGGGCGGAAATCTTTTTGGCGCGCAGCGCGTCACGCGCGCCAGCGAGGGTAAATTCGAACATCACTCAACAACCTTGGGCACGGTATAAAAAGGGCCGTCACGGTCCGGCGCGTTGGCCAGCACGGCCTCGGCCTGGTCGCCGTCGGTCACCACGTCGTCGCGCATCCGCATCGCCATCAGCGCGCCGCCCGTCAGCGGCTCCACGCCATCGACGTTGACTTCGTTCAACTGGTCGATCCAGCCGAGGATGCCATTCAGCTCGCTTTGGATCTGTGTCACCTGCGCGTCGTCGACACGGATGCGGGCGAGGCGGGCAATGCGGCGGACGGCCGCGTCATCGAGCGACATGATATTCCCTAATGCAGGATACG
>JBBROR010000371.1:0-3261 GCA_038229175.1 Acetobacterales bacterium
GCCAATGTCGACTTTTCGCTGCGGCATTTCCTCCTGCCGCTCATGCGTGGCCTGCGCGCCCGCGGCCATGAGGTGGTGGGTGCCGCCGCAGAGGGCCCGCTGCTCGATGTGGCGCGCGCCGAGGGGTTTCGCGTGGTGGGCCTGCCCCTTGCCCGCAGCCTTTCGCCGGTGGCGCAGATCAGGGCGTTCCGCGCCCTGGTGGCTTTCCTTCGCCAGGAAAAGCCCGACCTCGTCCATGGCCATATGCCGATCGCAGGCTTTCTGGCCCGTGTGGCCGCCCGCGTCGCTGGGGTGCCGAAGGTGGCTTATACCTGCCACGGCTTCCTGTTCAACCAGCCCGGCCCGTTCCTGCGCCGTGCCGTGGCCTTTGCGATGGAATGGGTCGGCGGGCAGCTCACCGACGTGCACATGACGGTGTCCACCGAGGAGGCCGCCGACGCGCGCCGCCTGTGGATCAACCGGGGCAGCACCGCCATCGGCAACGGCCGCGACCCCGCTCGCTTCCATCCGGATCCTGTGGCCCGCGACCGGCTGCGCGCCGAATTTGGCGTGCCCGAGGATCGCGTGGTGATCACCGCCGTCTCCCGCCTGGTGCGCCACAAGGGTTTTCCGGAATTGCTCGCCGCCATGGCCGATATCGACGCCGAGCTTTGGGTGGTGGGCCAACGCCTGCCGTCCGATCACGGCGAGGACATGGAGCCGTATTTCGCCAATGCCGGCCTGGGCCCGCGCCTGCGCCGGCTCGGCATGCGCGACGACGTGCCCGCGATCCTTGCCGCGTCGGACATCTTCACGTTGCCCAGCCATTTCGAGGGCCTGCCGATGTCCATCATCGAGGCCATGCTGACTGGCCTGCCCGTTGTCAGCACCGATATCCGCGGCCCGCGCGAGCAGGTCGTCGACGGTGAGACCGGTTTTTTGATCGCGCCGCGCACCGTGGCACCTTTGGCTGTGGCGCTGTGTCGCCTTGCCCGCGATCCGGCGCTGCGGGCGCGCATGGGCGATGCCGGCCGCGCCCGGGCGCTGGCGCATTTCGACGAGGCCGTCGTGCTCGCCCGAACGCTGGACCTGCTGGGCGCGTAGGTTTATTGCCGCGCCATGACCGATATCATCAAGATCCGCCGCGCCCTCATCTCCGTGTCCGACAAAAGCGGCCTGGTCGAACTGGCCCGTGCCCTGGCGGCGAAGGATGTGGAGATCCTGTCAACCGGTGGTTCCGCCCGCGCGCTGCGCGAGGCCGGCATTCCCGTGACGGAAGTGGCGGATCACACGGGCTTTCCTGAAATCCTCGACGGCCGCGTGAAAACATTGGTGCCGCAGATCCATGGCGGCATCCTCGGCAGGCGGGATCTTCCCGCTCATGTGGCGCAGATGGAAAAGCACCAGATCGCGCCGATCGATCTCGTGGCCGTCAATCTCTACCCGTTCGAGGCCACCGTCGCCGCCGGTGCCTCCTACGATGAATGCGTCGAGAATATCGATATCGGCGGCCCCGCGTTGATCCGGGCCGCCGCCAAGAACCATGATTTCGTGACCGTGCTGACCGAAGCCGCCCAGTATGAGGCGGTGCTGGCGGAATTCAACGAACAAGGCGGCACCCGCATCGCCACCCGCCAACGGCTCGCCGGCGAGGCCTATGCCCGCACCGCCGCCTACGACAGCGCCATCTCGATGTGGTTCGCGGCCCAGCGCGGCGATGCCTTCCCTGACCGCGTGACCCTGTCCGGCCAGCTTCGCCAAACCCTTCGCTACGGCGAGAACCCGCACCAGGATGCCGCGTTCTACACCACCGGCACCCGTGCCGGCGTGGCCACGGCCAGGCAGTTCCAGGGCAAGGAGCTGAGCTACAACAACCTCAACGACACCGACGCCGCCTTCGAATGCGTCGCCGAGTTCGAGGCGCCCACCGTGGTGATCGTCAAGCACGCCAACCCCTGCGGCGTGGCATCGGCCGAAACGCTCTCGCAAGCCTGGGATCTCGCGCTGCGCTGCGATCCGGTCTCTGCGTTCGGCGGCATCATCGCCGTCAACCGGACGCTCGATGAAGCCACCGCCGCGAAGATCGCCACCATCTTCTCCGAGGTGATCATCGCACCCGATGTCACCGACGCCGCCCGCACGGTGCTGGCGCGCAAGAAGAACCTGCGTGTGCTGGTCACCGGTGGCTTGCCCGATCCGGCGGCACCCGGCCTGTCCATCCGCACCATTTCAGGCGGCTTCCTGGCCCAGACCCGCGATGCCGGCCGCGTGTCCACCGAAGCGCTGAAGGTCGTGACTCAGCGTGTGCCGACCGCAACCGAATTGGCCGACCTGCTGTTCGCCTTTCGCGTCTGCAAGCACGTGAAATCCAACGCCATCATTTACGCCCACGCGGGCGCCACCACCGGGATCGGCGCCGGCCAGATGAGCCGCGTGGACAGTGCCCGCATCGCCGCCTGGAAGGGCGCCGAGGCTGCCAAGGCCGCCGGCCTTGATACGCCGCTCACCGAAGGCAGCGTTGTCGCGTCGGATGCGTTCTTCCCGTTCGCGGACGGGCTTCAGGCCGCCATTGCCGCCGGCGCCACCGCGGTCATCCAGCCAGGTGGCTCGATGCGGGACGCCGAGGTGATTGCGGCCGCCGATGCGGCAGGAATTGCGATGGTGTTCACGGGCATGCGCCACTTCCGCCACTGAAGGCGGCGCTCTTTACCTGACGTAGACCCGAACCTCGCGCGCCGGCGTGCCGGCGTCCTCTACCACGCCGACATGGATCTTCTCCGGCTGGACGCCCTGCTCGGCGATCGCCCGGAAGATCGCGGTCGCGTCTTCCTGCGCCTGGGCGTTTGGTGCTTTGCCGCGCCCGACCGGCGTCACGACATTAAAATCCGCGTCGGGCTTGCGGGACTGCGCGGCTTCCACCGCGCGGGCAAGGTCCGGGCCGTAGTCGATGCCGGGCGCGTCGAAGCGCACCACGGCCAGCGGCAGCGGCGGCAGGGCGCGAACGTCCGCCGGGTTGGGTGGAACCGCCGGGTTGAAGGTCCGCTGGTCGATCAATGTCAGGTAGGGCGGGCTCAGACTTGGCGCGCAGGCGCCGAGCACAAGCAGCAGCGGCAGCGCTCTCAATGTCGAAAATCCGGCTGTTCGCGATCCAGGATACGCTTGACGCTCTCGAGATGCAGCCGGGCGCTCTGTCCGTCGCCCAGACGCATCTGGGCGGCGGTGTGTTCGATCACCTCGGGCGCCACTTCCATCAGCTTGCGGCCGGTGGACTGGGCGAGGCGC